>WFOX01000205.1 GCA_015487905.1 Mariprofundales bacterium | reverse complement strand
GCACGCACGGGTGAGGGGATTGCGGAGCTTCTTGCGCTTCTTCGCCGCTGGCTGGATCGGCACAGAAGCGTGCGCACGCTCAAGGTTTCGCTCGCCGATGGCCGCACGCGCGCCTTTTGCCACGAACACGGCGAGGTGCTTGGCGAAACATGGCAAGAGGATGCGCTCGTGCTCACCGTGCGCCTTCCCGATCGGCTCTGGGGAAGGCTCAAAAAACGCGCGGGCTACGATGTGCTTTGCGAGGACTGAATCGGGATCGTGCGCATCGCAAGCTGGGCGACCCTTCGCACGACTGCTTCGGCCAGTTCCGCAAGCGCCTTTGCGGCGGGATCATCTGGGGCGCTTACGGTGATGGGCACGCCCGCATCCCCTGCAGCCACGGCCTTGGGCGATAAGGGCACGCGCGCAAGCAGCGGCACTTGAAGCTCCTTGGCCAGTGCTTCGGCCCCGCCCTCGCCGAAGATCGGGGTGTGCTCGCCGCAATGGGGGCATGCGAAGGCGGACATGTTGTCCACCACGCCAACGATCGGGACATTCAGGCGTCTTGCCATCGCCGCCGCGCGCCGCGCATCGGCGATCGCGGCCTGCTGGGATGTGGTCACGACGACAAAGCCCGCCAGGCGCGTTTGCTGCATCACGGACAGTTGCACATCGCCCGTGCCGGGCGGAAAGTCCAGCACGAGGTAGTCGAGCTCCCCCCAGTCGGTTTGCAAAAGCAGTTGCATGATGGCGCTTGCCGCCATCGGCCCGCGCCAGATCGCGGCCTGATCGGGCGGCATGAGAAAGCCAAGCGAGTTCACCCGGATGCCGTGGGCTTCCAGCGGAATCATGATCTTCTCATTCGGTTTTGCCTCGGGCCTGCGGCCCACAAGCCCCAGCATGAGCGGCGCCGAAGGCCCGTAGATGTCGGCATCCAATAGCCCCGTGCGCGCGCCCATGCGCGCAAGCTGCACGGCGAGGTTGATGGCGATCGTGGATTTGCCGACCCCGCCCTTGCCCGAGCCGACGGCAAGGATGTTCGCAACCTTCGGGAGCGCGGCCATCGGCGGCGGCCCCTGCGTGCGCGCGCTCATCTCCACCTCCACCGATTCCACGCCAGCGAGCGCCCGGATGCGCTGCTCGGCCTCGCGGCGAAAGACCTCGCGCACGGGGCAGGCGGGGGTGGTGAGCTCCAGGCGCACGCGCACATGCCCGTCCTCAATCGCCACATCCTTGACGAAGCCGAGCGAGACGATGTCGCGCCCGAGATCGGGATCGCGGATGGCGGAAAGGGCCTGCAAAACCTCTTCCTTGGTGGGCATAGGCACTCCTTGCTCGGGTGTTGCGACAAGCGGCCTACGCTACCGCGCGCGTGCGCCTTGCGCAGCGCCTGCTTGCCCGCGCAGGCGCGCTTGCCGAGACTTTTGCGCATCCCATCTCGGCACGAACACCCGAGGCGACCGATGCGCTTGTTTGCAGCCTTTGCGATTCCCGAGGACATCCGTGAGGAGATCGCGGCCTGGTGGACGGCGGCGCGCGTGCATCTGGAATCCTGGGGCTGGCGCAGCATCCCGCCTGAAAACTGGCACATCACGCTTGCGTTTTA
Source organism: Mariprofundales bacterium (assembly GCA_015487905.1). Classification (GTDB taxonomy): domain Bacteria; phylum Pseudomonadota; class Zetaproteobacteria; order Mariprofundales; family S012-25; genus S012-25. The sequence continues at coordinate 3,491 of WFOX01000205.1, read as the reverse complement.
CGGCGATGTGCCCGGCGCGGGGCTGAACGCATTGGCCGAAGCGCTGGAGACCGAGGCCCAGCTTGCGGCGCCGTTTGCGCTCACCACGCGCGGCCTTGGCGTGTTTCCGACGGCCACGCGCCCGCGTGTCTTTTGGCTCGGCATAGAGGAGCAGCGTGAGCCCAAGCGCCTTGCGCGCTTTGCGCGCGCCTGCATGCGCGCCTTGGAGGCCGCAGGCAAAAGGGGCGGCAAGCGGCGCGAACAGAAGCAGCCCTTCGTGGGACATCTCACGCTGGCGCGGCTTTCCGGCGAGCCGTTTCCAATGGAGATGTCCGTGCTTGAAGATTTGCCCGCGCCGCCTACGCTTGCCTGGACGGCGGACGAGCTGTTGCTCTACGCCTCGCGCCTGCATCCCGAGGGCGCGCGCTATCGGGTGTTGGAGAGGTTTCCGCTTTTGGGAGGCGAAGCATGAGCGAGCGCAACAAGGCCTTGGAAGCGGCGATTGCGCAGATTGAGCGCCAGTTCGGGCGCGGCTCCATCATGCGGCTCGGCGATGCGGGCAAGGTGCAGGTGGAGGTGATTCCATCAGGATCGCTTGCGCTGGATGCGGCCCTGGGTGTCGGCGGCTATCCGCGCGGGCGCATCGTGGAGATCTACGGCGCTGAATCCTCCGGAAAAACGACGCTTGCCCTGCACGCGATCGCTGAAGCGCAAAAGCGCGGGGGGCAGGCGGCCTTCATTGACGCCGAGCACGCGCTGGACACCGCCTATGCCGAAAAGCTCGGCGTGAATGTGGATGATCTTCTCGTAAGCCAGCCCACCACAGGCGAGGACGCCTTGGAGATCGTGGATATGCTCGTGCGCTCGGGGGCGCTGGATGTCATCGTCGTGGATTCGGTGGCGGCGCTGACACCCAAGGCCGAGCTTGAGGGCGATATGGGCGATTCCCATGTGGGCTTGCAGGCGCGGCTCATGTCGCAGGCCCTGCGCAAGCTCACGGGTTCCATTGCGCGCACGAAGACGCTTGTCATCTTCATCAACCAAACGCGCATGAAGATCGGCCAGATGTATGGCAATCCCGAAACCACCACGGGCGGCAATGCGCTCAAGTTCTATGCAACCGTGCGGCTTGAGGTGCGGAAAGGGGCGCCTTTGCGCAAGGGAGAGGAGCAGTTCGGCTCCGAGGTCAAGGTCAAGGTTGTGAAAAACAAGGTCGCGCCGCCTTTCAAGACCGCGCGATTGCTCGTGCTCTATGGCGAGGGGGTGTCCAAGCCCGCAGAACTCTTGGAGCTCGGCGTGGAGCACGGCCTCATCGCCAAGGCTGGCGCCTGGTATGCCTATGGCGATACGCGCATCGGCCAGGGGCGCGACAACGCGATTGCCTGGCTGCGCGAGCATCCCGAGGTCATGGACGCGCTGGAAGCGGAGCTGCGCAAGAAGCTTGGGCTGGCCCTTGCGGAGGAGGCCGAGCCCGAAAAGCAGTGAGCCACGACGAACAACAAGCCCTTGCGGCGGCGCTGCGTTTGCTTGCGCGCCGCGAGCGCACGCGCAAGGAGCTGCAAGAGAGGCTCTTGCGGCGCGGGTTTGTCCCCGAGATCGTGGATGCCGTGCTCACCAAGCTGGAAGATGCGGGATACCTAAGCGAAGCACGCTTCGCCGAGGCCTTCTTGCGCGCGCGCATGCGGCGCGGGGAGGCGCCGTGGCTCGCGGCGGCCAAGGCGCGTGCGCGCGGCGCGGATGAGAAAGCCATCGCCCAGGCGCTTACCGAGGCCGAAAAGGACTGGGATGCGCTCGCGGCGGCCCAAAGCCTTGTGGAGAAATGGGATCCCACAGGCACGCTGCGCAAGGACGAAGCCGGCAGGCGCCGGATTGCCGGCCGGCTTATGCGCCGCGGCTTTGATGCGGCTACGATTGCGGCGATCTTGGAGCAAGGAGAGCGCCCGTGAATACGGCTGAGATTCGCACGCGCTTTTTGGACTACTTCGCCCGCGCGGGGCATACGATCGTGCCCTCAAGCCCCTTGGTGCCGCATGGCGATCCGACTTTGCTGTTTACGAACGCGGGCATGGTGCAGTTCAAGAATGTTTTTCTCGGCAAGGAAACGCGCCCTTACTCGCGCGCGGCAAGCTGCCAGAAGTGCGTGCGCGCAGGCGGCAAGCACAACGACCTTGAGCAGGTCGGGCGCACGGCGCGCCACCACACCTTCTTTGAGATGCTCGGCAACTTCAGCTTCGGCGACTACTTCAAGGACGAGGCGATTCGCTTGGCCTGGCGCTTTGTGACCGAGGAGCTTGGCATTCCGCCTGCGCGCCTGTTCATCACAGTCTATGAAAAGGATGATGAGGCCGCGCGCGTCTGGCTTGAGGAGATCGGCATAGATCCCAAGCGCTTTGCGCGCATCGGGGAAGAGGACAACTTCTGGAGCATGGGCGATACCGGCCCCTGCGGCCCCTGCACGGAGATCTTCTACGACCACGGCCCCGAGGTGCCGGGCGGCCCGCCGGGCACCCCTGAAGCCGACGGCGATCGCTTCGTGGAGATCTGGAACCTCGTCTTCATGCAATACGACCGCGACGCCGAAGGAAGGCTGCATCCGCTTCCAAAGCCGAGCGTGGATACAGGCATGGGCCTGGAGCGCATCGCCGCGGTCATGCAAGGCGTGCACAGCAACTATGACATTGATCTCTTTCGCCATCTGATTGCCGCGGCCTCGGATGTGCTCGGCGCGCGCTATGGCGAGGATGCCGAGAAGGACACGAGCCTGCGCGTGATCGCCGATCACCTGCGCGCGGTGGGGTTTCTGATCGCCGACGGCGTGTTGCCCTCCAACGAGGGCCGCGGCTTCGTGCTGCGCCGCATCCTGCGGCGTGCCGTGCGCCACGGGCGGCTTTTGGGCGCGCGCGGGCCGTTTCTCTGGCGGCTTGTCGCGGCCCTTGTGGATGAGATGGGCGGGCACTACCGCGAGCTTGTGGAAGCGCAGGCGAACATTGAGGAGATCGTGCGCGTGGAGGAGGAGCGCTTCTTCCGCACATTGGATCGGGGGCTCAAGCTCGTGGAGAAGGCCGCGCGCGCAGCCGAGGCCACGCGCGCGCGCACGATTCCGGGAGCGACGCTCTTTGAGCTTTACGACACCTATGGCTTTCCGCTGGATCTCGTCGCCGACATCCTGCGCGGGCGCAACATCCGCCTGGATGAGGAGGGCTTTGCGGCCTGCATGGCCGAGCAGCGCGCGCGTGCGCGGGCGGCCTGGAAAGGCTCGGGCGAAGAGGCACCGCCTGAGGCCTTGCTCGCCATCCGCGAAGAGCGCGGCCCAAGCGAGTTTTTGGGCTATCAAACGCTTTCCGCCGAAGGGGCGGTTGTCGGCATCCTCAAGGAGGGGAGCTCCGCCGAGGCGCTTAACGAAGGCGAGGAAGGCTGGGTCGTGCTCAATCAAACGCCGTTTTACGGCGAGGCGGGCGGCCAGGTGGGGGATACGGGCGTGCTCAAAGGGCCCAAAGGCGTCTTCGTCGTGG
>WFOX01000204.1 GCA_015487905.1 Mariprofundales bacterium | reverse complement strand
CTGGACTTTGATCTAGGCGATTTGGAGCTCGGCGAAGAGGAGACGGCGAAGGAGGAACAGGAAGAGGAAGCCACGCAAGCGCTCGTCTCAGAAGAAGCGCAGACGAGCGAGCAAGCCACGGTCGTGTTGGAAGAGCAAGAGACGACTGAGGCGGAAGCGCAAGAGGAGGGCCTACAGGCGCCTGAGCTTACCTTGGAGGGGATTGCGCTTTCCGAAGAAGAGCCTGCTGCGCAAAGCGAGCAAGAAGAGAAGGCGGAAGAGGCCACCCAAGTGCTTGCGGCCGAAGAGGAGCCTGCGCTGACCGTGCAAGAACGCGCACCGCAGGTGGAGGAAGAACCGGCGGCGCAGGAAGAAGAGGAGCCGGTGCTGGAGCTCGGCGAGGAGGACATCGGCCTGGAGTTGGATGAGGCGCTCAGTGAGGCGGCGACGGAAGTGGATGAGTTCACGAGCACGATTCAGACGACCGTGCTGGATACAGGCGGCAAGGCGAAGGAAGAAGGCGCCAAGGACACGAAGCAAGAAGAGGACAAGGAAGTGGATCTCTCCACAGAGGTCGGGGATGTGGAGGATTTGGATCTGGATGCCTTGATGGACGAGCTCGGGCTGGACACGGAAGAAAACAAGAAGGACAAGAACCAAGACAAAGGAGCCTAAGCGCACTTGCGCGCATTTGCGTGGGGCGCGCTTGCGGCGGGCATCGGAGCGGCGCTGCTTGCGCATGATCCCCTTGCACGGCTTTGGGTGGCGCTTGCATGGCAGGTTTGGGCGGAGGCAGTAGGCGGCATGAGCGGACGCGGCTGGCGCCCTGTCGTGTGGCTTGTGCTTTTCTCCAGCGCCGTGGCCCTCTGGCATGCGCCGGGCACGGTCATCGTAAGCGCATTCGGGATTGCGATCACCGATGAAGGCGTGCACGCGGCGGCCTCCCGCGCAAGCCTTCTCGTGCTTTGGTGGAGCGTGGGCTTGGGGCTTGCCGCTTGCGCGCAGGCGCAGACATTTGCGCGCTTCGTGCATTGGTTTGCGGCTGGGCGCGCCTTGCGCATGCGCGCGCAATGCATGCCCTGGCGAATCTGGCCGCTTCGTGCGCGCATAGAAGCGCTTGCGGGATTGGTGGCGCTTGCGCTCGTGCTTGCGCGGGAGGCTGCGCGCCTGCGCTGGCTGCGCTGGGCGCAGGCGCCCTTGGCGGTGCAGCACACGCCGATGCGAGCAAGGCTTGTGGGCGGGATGGCGTTGCTGGCGGCGTTTGTTGGGGCGGTGGTGCATGGATAAGCAGCGCATCGTGCTCGTGTTGGAGTTTGACGGCGCCGCCTTCGGCGGCTGGCAGCGCCAGGCCAATGCGCGCAGCGTGCAAGAGGTTTTGGAAGAGGCGCTTGCGCGCATAGAGGGACGCAGAATCGCCACGGTGGCCTCGGGCCGCACCGATGCGGGCGTGCATGCCGAGGCCTTGCCCGTGCATGCGGATGTGGATGCGGCGCGCTGGGCGCGCGCGCCGAAGGCCTATGTGCAGGGGCTCAATCAGCAATTGCCGGCCACCGTGCGCGTGCTGGCCGCGCGCGCGGTAGAAGCGGGGTTTGACGCGCGGCGGGATTGCATCGCGCGCGTGTATCGCTATCGGATTTGGACGCGGCCTGTGGCCTCGGCGCTTTGCCGCTGGCGGCATTGGTGGATGCCGCGCGCATTGGATCTTGCGGCCATGCAAAAGGCGGCCTTGTATCTCGTAGGCGGCCATGCCTTTGCGGCCTTTCGCGCCGCAGGTTGCCAGGCCGCGCATCCGCATCGCTTTGTGCAGCGCCTAGAGCTGCATCCCCAGCCCTGGGGGTTGGAGATCCTCGTGCAGGCCGATGCGTTTCTTTACCGCATGGTGCGCTTCATCGTCGGCGCGCTCGTGGAGGTGGGCTTGGGAAGGCGCGCGCCCGATTGGGTGCGCGCGCTTGTGGAAAAGGGCGGCGCGCGGCCGCCTGCGGCGCCGGCGCATGGGCTTTACTTCGCCGATGCGATTTATCCTGAGTTTTCGGCGCGTGGGTTGGTGACGAGCGCATGCGCTGCGGCCACGGCTTCCAATAGCAGCGCATAGGAAAGCGGCTTCCAAGCAATCACGGCGCGGTGCTTGCGGGCGCGCTCCACTTTTTCGGTTTCATCCGCATAGGCCGTGAGCAGCACAAGCGGCAAATCCGGCCGCAGCTTGCGGATGCGCGCCACGAGTTCCGCGCCGTCCAAGGCGGGCATGCGTAGGTCCGTGAGCACGAGGTCAAAGCTTCCTGGGGCAGCGGAGAAAAGTTCCCAAGCGCGCACGCCGTCTTCGGCGGCGACGATCTCGCGCACGCCTGCGCGGCGCAGCATTCCAAGCAGCATCGCGCGCACTTCGGGATGATCGTCCGCCACAAGCGCCTTCGTGAAGGACTGGATGACCTCTTTGGCCGTCGGCACGGGCGTTTTGTTGCGCCCTTCGCGCGCAAGCTCGCCGCGTGCGGGGATTTCTATCGTGAAGACCGTGCCGTGCCCGGGCGTGGAGCGCACGCGCACTTCACCTCCTGCGCGCTCCACGACGGCCTGCACCGTGGCCAGGCCCAGCCCCGTGCCGCCTTGGGAGGCGCGCGTGGTCCAAAACGGCTTGAAGATGTGGGGAAGATCCTCAGGCGGAATGCCGCAGCCTGTGTCGCGCACCGAAAGCTGCAAAAGCGGCCGCCCGTGCCGTTCAATGATGCGGCCTTCCACGGTCACCTCGCCCGCATCGTCAATCGCGGCGATGGCGTTCGTAAGCAGATTGAACAGCGCTTGATCCAGCTCGCCCTTCGTGATCGCAAGCGGGGGGATCTCTTTGGGAAGCGAGCTTACGATGCGCACCGAAGAGGGCGCCTGCAATCTGGCCGCGGCGATGGTCTCTTCAATGTCTTCCACGCTCGGGAAGGACTGCGCTTCGCTGCTTGCCTGCGCCGTGCGCCGCAGCCGCGCGAGCATGTCCTGCAACTCCTCGGCACCGCGCTCGGCGGTTTCCACGATTCTTTCAGCAAGATGCGCAACCTCGGCGCTGGGGGCTTCCAAGCGCAGGATTTCGGCCGTGCCGACGATTTGCGTAAGCGCATTGCGGAACTCGTGCAAAAGCCCGCCCACCACCGAAAGCAGCGCTTCGCGCTGCTGCGCTGTGCGCAAAGTTTCGGCCTCTTGCTCGTGCTTGGTCACATCCACGAGGAAGACGACGCCGCCTTCGGCATCGTCCAAGCGCACGCGCGCCCCTGCGCAGAGCACGCGCCGCGGCTCTTCGCCTTCCAATGCAGGCGCGCGCAGGTGCACGATCTCCGGCCGCGCGCCGGGCGGGTGCTGGGCGATGCGTGCGCAAAACGCAAACAGCTCCGGCGCGTCTTCGGGCAACACGAGCGCCTCCGGCGTGCGCCCCACGAGCTTGTCCGCCGTCGTCTTCGCCCAGCTTGCGGCGGCGGCATTGGCAAGCAGCACGCGCGGCGCGCCCGTTTCTTCCAGCGCAAAGAGGAACATGGGCACGGGCGCGCGCTCCACAAGCGAAAAAAGCGCGCGCTCGCTGTGCGCAAGCGCTTCTGAAAGCATGCGTTTCTTGCGCTCCAAATGGAGCACATACAGCGGAATGGCGACAAGCGCCAGCGCTTCCCAAAACCAAAGCGTGAAGTCCCAAGGGCGGCGCAAAAGGCTAAGCGCAAGCGCCACGCCCACATGGCCCGTCAATGCAAGGGCCTGGCACCAGGCCAGCATGCCCGGGCCCCAGCGATAGGCGTTGCCGAAGAGGATCACGAAATAGACGAAGAAGACGCCGCTGCCCACGCCGCCGTCCAGCACGATGCCGTAGCTCACGACGAAGGTGTCCAAAACCGGCGCAAACACGATGAGCGCGCGCGGTGCGCGGCCCCGACGCGCCAAGAACCAAGCCGTGGCGTTGAAGGCGTAGTAAAATGCGGCGGCAAAGAGAAATGGCTCGGCGCCGTGCGGAAAGCCCGGCGCGTGCAAGCTGAGATAAGCAAGCCCTGCGGTGGCGTAAAGCAGGCGGGCAAGGGATTGATCACACAAGAACGCCGCCCGGCGTTGCGGTCCAACGCCCGCAAGCGCGCGCGCAAGCAGTTTCCGCATCGGCTTGAACATAGACCAGCGCAAGAGGCAAGGCAAATGCCCAGCGTGCAAGGATTGCTGCGCGCAGCCGTGCAACGACTTACGCAAGCAGGCGTGCAAGCGGAAGAGGCGCGCACGGAGGCTGAGCTTTTGCTTGCGCATGCCTTAGGATGCACGCGCGCTTGGATCCTTGCGCACCCGGAAGCCGCGGTGCCGCCCAGGGCCGCGCGGCGCTTTGCGCGCATGGTGCGCCGGCGCATGCAAAGGGAGCCGCTGGCCTACATCTTGGGCGAGCGCGAGTTCTTCGGTTATCCGTTCATCGTCTCGCCCGCCGTGCTCATCCCAAGACCTGAGACCGAATGCGTGGTGGAGGCGGCGCTTTCCCGCCTTCCCGAGGCGTTGCCTGCGCGCGTATTGGATCTCGGCACAGGCTCAGGCTGCATCGCCATCACGATCGCCTTGAAACGCCCGCAGGCGCGGGTTTTTGCCTTGGATCGTTCGTTGGATGCGCTTTGGGTGGCGCGCGCGAATGCAAGAAGGCTTGGCGCGCATGTGCATTTTTTGGCGAGCGACTGGGATGCAGCGGTTGGACGAGGCGGCTGGGATCTCATCGTGAGCAACCCGCCCTATGTGGGCGAAGACGAGCTTGGCACGCTGGCGCCCGAGCTTCGCTATGAGCCGCGCCTTGCGCTTACGGATGGGGCGGATGGCTTGCAAGGGCCGAAACGGGTTTTGCAAGCGGCGGCGCGCTTGCTCGCAAAAGGCGGTGT
>WFOX01000203.1 GCA_015487905.1 Mariprofundales bacterium | reverse complement strand
TCCTTCGCGCGATGCGCATCGCGGTTGTGCTGCACCATCCCGATGAGACGCCCGATGTCTTCGCCGAGGCATTGGAGGAGGCGGGCGCGAGGCTGGATGTCTTTCCTCTCTATGAATCACCCGCGCCGCCCGATGCCGAGGCCTATGACGGTTTTCTTCTCATGGGCGGGCCGCAATCCGCGAACGACGACCACGATGCGATGATCCGCGCAGAGCTCGCCTGGCTTGCGCACGATGTGGTGCCAAGCGCAAAACCCGTCTTCGGCGTCTGTCTGGGCGCGCAGTTGCTGGCAAGAGCAGCAGGCGGGCGCATCGTGCCGGCAGCCCGGCGTGAGCTGGGCTTCTTTCGCGTACGCCCCACGGCGGCGGCCTTGCAGGATCCCGTGTTCTCCTCGCTTCCGGGCGAGGGGCTGGTGGTCTTTCAATGGCATGGGGAGACATGGATTTTGCCAAGGGGCGCGGTGCGCTTGGCCACGGCCTTTCAAGTACCCGAGCAGGCCTTTCGGCTGGCACCTGGGCAATACGGCATTCAGTTCCATCCCGAGGTGCATCCGGCGACGATCCGCCGCTGGGTGGAGATCGGAGAGGATGAGCGCGCGGCGCTCGGGGAGGCGGGCATTGCGCGCATCTTCAAGGAAGTGCCGCAATACCTGGCGGCGATGCACGCCTGGGCGCGGCAGGCGATGCGGGCATGGCTGGAGGATGCGTTTGTTTGACCTTCTCTGTTCCAGCCGCTAGCAATCGCCGCCCCTTGGGGCGCTTAGCTCAGCGGGAGAGCACCGTCTTCACACGGCGGGGGTCGGTGGTTCGAATCCACCAGCGCCCACCACTTCCCAGGCGGCCGCAAGGCCGCTTTTTTTATTGCTGAAGCAGCTTTTGAACGGCGAGCCAATCCTCCCAAGCGCCGGCCTTTTGCGCGGGTTGGCGCAAAAGATAGGCCGGATGCCAGCTCACACGCGCAGGAACGCCGCGCACCTCGTGAAAGCGCCCGCGCAAGGAGGAGACGGGAGCGTTTGTGCCGAGCATCGTTTGCGCCGCGAAGCGGCCCAAGAGCATGAACACGCGCGGACGCAGCACCTCAAGCTGCGCCTCGCGCCAATAGCTGCACGCGGCGATTTCTTCGGGAAGCGGGTTGCGATTGTTGGGCGGGCGGCACTTAAGGACATTCATGATGTAAACCTCGCTGCGTGCAAGCCCGATCGCAGCCAAGATTTTGTCCAATAGCTTGCCTGCGCGCCCCACAAACGGCTCGCCTTGCAAATCCTCGTCACGCCCGGGCGCTTCGCCGATGATCACAAGCGCCGCCTTGGGATCGCCTACACCGAAGACCACCTGCGTGCGCGTGTTGGCAAGCGCGCAACGCGTGCATTGGCTGGCTGCGCGCGCAAGCTTTTGCATGGCCTTTACGGGATCTTCCGCAGCAGGTGAGGACACATCCGCAGTCGCAGGCGCATTGGGCGGAGTCGCCCGGCCTTCCAGCGGAGCCTGCTCGGGTGCGGCGAAGTGCGCCGCAAGCGGGGGTGCCACCCCCGCAAGCTCCAGATACAGCTTGCGTGCGCGCTTGTTCACGCGAAGTAGCGCACGGCCGAGGGGGAGCCGAGATACACGGGCGTGCGCTGATGCAATGCCTCGGGCGCGATGTCCAAAATGCGCTTGCCTTGTTCCGCCACAGCCATGCCGCCTGCGGCCTCCACGAGCATGGCCATCGGGATGGCTTCATACATGAGCCTGAGCTTTCCTTGCGGGTTCTTGGTATCGGGCGGATAGAGGAAAATCCCGCCTTTGAGCAAGGTGCGATGGACATCCGCGACCATCGCGCCCACATAGCGCAGCCCAAGCTTCGTTTCTTCCTTCATGCGCGCAAGGCGCGCGCGCGCATCCTCCGACCAGCGCGGCGCATAGGCCTCATTGACCGAGTAATACCCCTTGCCGTCGGGGATGCGCATGTCGGGATGCGTGAGCACCCATCGGCCTTCTTGGGCATCCCACGAAAAGCCGTGCGTGCCCGCGCCCACGGTGAGCACGAGCACAAGCCCCGGGCCATACATCACATAGCCCGCGGCAAGCGCTTCGCGACCCGGGCGCAAGGCCGCTTGCGGATCTATGGATCGCTGCGCTTCGTAAATCGTGAAGATCGTGCCCACGGCGCCATTGACATCCAGATTGGATGAGCCGTCCAGCGGATCCACGAGCACGAGCAGGTTTCCTTCCGCATGTTCCACGGTTTCAAGCTGCGGGCGCTCCTCGGAGCCTATTGCGGCCACGGCACCGCTTGCGGCAAGCTTGGCGAAAACGAGTTCATCGGCGATGACATCCAGTTTTTGCTGCTCTTCGCCTTGCACATTCACGGCGCCCGAGGCGCCAAGCGCGCCTTCTACGGCCGCGCGGGCAAGCTTTTGGGCGATCGCCACGGCCGCATCGGCGATGGCTGCAACGGCATCGCGCACGCGCGCGCCGTGCGGTCCAAGCGCGGCAAGGTCTTGCAGCGTCCTCATCACTCCCCCTCCTTTGCAGCTTCCGCTCTGCGCGCAGCCAAGCGCGCAAGGACGAGCCCGATTTCAAAGAGCAGAAGTGTAGGCACGGCCAGCAGGACTTGCGAGGTCACATCGGGCGGCGTGAGCAGTGCCGCAAGCACGAACACCCAAAGCACGACGAAGCGCCGTTTGCGCGCAAGCGCGTCCGGATTGAGCAGGCCTGCGCGCGCAGCAAGCATGAGCATGAGCGGCAGCTCAAACGCAAGCCCAAACGCGAACATCATCTTAAGCGCAAACGAAAGGTATTCGCGCACGGCCGGCATGGCCTGAATCGCATCTCCCGCAAGCCCCACAAAGAAACGGAACACGAGCGGGAAGACCGCAAAATACGCAAATGCAGCCCCAAGCACGAGCAGGCCCACGCTGGCCGTGAGCACGAAAAGGAACATGCGGCGCTCGTGTTGATACAGACCGGGCGCGATAAAGGCCCAAAGTTGGTAAAGCGTGATCGGGCTTGTGAGGAAAAGGCTGGCCACAAGCGAAAGCTTGAGGTAGCTGAAGAACACATCGGGCACGCCGATGAAGACGAGCGAAGAGCCTTGCGGCAGCGCTTCCACGAGCGGGCGCGCAAGCCAAGCGTAAAGCCGATCCGCCACACTCATAAGCGCGAATGCGCCAGCGAAGTAGGCAACAAGCGCGATGCGCAGCCTGCGCTTGAGCTCAATCAGATGCGGTTGATACGCCTCCCATGCCGAGGGCGCGCGTTGTTCGCTCATGCATCCTTCCTTTCGGAAAGCGAGTGTTTCACTTTGCGCGCGGCTTCATCCAGCGCGTGCTCTCCTTCTTTGATCCCTTCTTCCAGCTCTTTGCGCGTTTCCGCGATGGGTTCCGCAAGCGTTTCCACCTCTTCGCGCCAGGCGCGGCGCAGCTCCAAGATCCAGCGCCGCACCTCCCGCCAGGCGCGCGCGGCTTGCGCAAACACCTCGGGCAAGCGCTCCGGGCCCACCACGACCACGAGCACAAGCGCGATCACGAGCAATTCGGAAAAACCGATTTCTGGCATGGCGCGCTCCTTGGCCGCCTAGCCTAGCGGAAGCAGCGCGCGGACGCTGAAATCAGTTGCGCTGGTTCATCGCGCGGATCTGCTGCGTGAGGTAATCGCCGGCGGCATTGAGCGCGGCCATGGCCTTTTCCATGCGCGCAAACGCCGCAAGCAGTTCTTCGCGCTTCATCTCCAGTTGGCGTTGCAGGTCTTGGATGCGTTGCTCCAAGGTGTCGTAGGCGCTTTGTTCGCTGGCGATCGCGTTTTGCACGAGCCCCGTGAAGGGATTGGCGAACAAGTCCGCTGTTTGCGCAAGTGCGGCGGCTGCGCCCATGCGCACGGTGATCGTGCCCACGGTGCCCGTTGTCGTGCCTGTGTAAAGCACGCTCATGCCATCCACCGGGCCGCTCGTGCCTGTGAGCATCTGGCCGCGCCCTGTGGCCGGATAGCCTTGGATCGTGCCCGCGACATCGGTGCCTTGGACGGTCTGATTGGCAATGCCGAGTCCGTCGGTGGTTTGCGTGATGGAAAAGCCTTGCGAAGAGCCGAAGTGCTTCGTGCGGATGAGAATGCCCGTGCCCTGCGGCAGGGCCTCCAATGCAAGCGCGCTTCGGCCTTCCTGCAGCACGAGATCGGAGCCGAAGTTGAGCGTGCCGCCGCCTTCGTTGTGCGCCACGAGCGAAATCGTAAGCTGGCTGTCGCCGCTTGTGGCGTCGGTGACGACGATGTGGCCTGTGGCGTCTATGGAGGCCGTGACATTGTGGTTGAAGGCGAGCTCAATCGCGCCCAAAAGATCGCCGAGCGTGGTCGTGTTCGGGTCTTGGATCGTGAAGGTGAAGGAAACCGGTCTGCCTGCATGATCCGTGCCCGTGATCGCGATCGTGTCGCCTGCTGCAACCCCCACGCCCAAGGCTGCGAAGGTTGTGGTGGTTGTCGCCGGCGCACCTGCGGCGGTGAGCGCTTGCGAAAGCTGGTGCTGTTCGGTGTAGGTGCGCGCGAACTCGTCGTTGAGCGCTTGCACGATTTGCGCCTGCGTCATGCCGGCGCTGAGCGCCACGGTTGCGATTCTTCCCGTGCCGGTCTCGGTGATCGTGACGGTTTCAGCCTGGGCAAGCCCCAATGTCAGGTCTGCCGTGCCGACGACCTCGGCTCGCGTGGCCACTTGCGTGATGGAAACGGCGTAGTTGCCTGAAGTCGTCGTAAAGCCCGGCGTGAGGAAGGTGAGCGCAGGGTTGTCGCTTGCGCCGCTTGCGGCAAAGACATCGCGGATCGCGGCTGGGTCTGTGTTCAGAAACTCGGAAAAGCGCGTATCGTTGATCATCAGATGCCCTGTGGAATCAGGCTCCACGCCGATCTTCACAAGGCTGTTGCGATCCGTGGCAAGCCCCGGCACCTCGCGCATGAGCATGGAGGCAAGCTCGCTTTGCAGGGATGTGAGCAATGCGCTGCCTGCAAGCACGCCACCCGTTTGCGTGTTCGGATCAAACTTGAACTGCTCGTGCAAGAAATCCACGATCTTGTTGTAGGCATCCACAAAGGCCTGCACCTTGTTGCGGATCGCATTGCGATCCACGCCCACCGTGATCGTGATCGTGGTGTTGGGATCGGCGCCGCGCAGATCCAATGTGATGCCAGGCAAAAGATCGCTGATGCGGTTCGTGCTGCGCGAAGCGGTGAGGCCGTCCACCACGACGACGGCGTCTTGCCCTTGCTGAAGCACCTGACGCGCATTGGTTTGTCCCGTGGCGCCGAGGTTGAGGCCGGCAAGCGCCCCCGCGGCGTCCAAATCGGCGCCTGTGAGCGTAAAGCCTTGGGCGCCTGTGCTTTCGCTTGCGAGCACGAGCCGAAAATCGTTGTTCTGCACCTTGACGACGCTCGCGTTGACCCCTGCGCCGAGATCGTTGATCTTGCGCGCGATGTCCTGCAACGAATCGGCGGCTGTGACCTGCACCGTTTGGCCGTTGACTTGGAAGGTTCCGCTCATGCCGAGCGGCTGCGAGGCGCTTGTAATGGCCGCGCCGTTGGCGTCCATGACGGCGGCGGAGGAGCCGATTCGCAGCGCCTGGGCAAGCTGCTGGACGATAAGCGTGTGCGTGCCGGGGCTTACGGCGTCCGTGCCTGTCACTTCCACGAGTTGCGATGCCGGGACGCTGGAGTTCGTGGTCAGCGAAGCCGTGTAGGAGAAAAACGCAGCGGCATCCGCAAGCGCTTCGGCTGCGTGCTTGAGATCCAAAAGCTCATTGCGCAAGGTTTGCCACGCCTCTTGGCGCTGCTGCAAGCGCGATTGCGCCTGTTTGAGCGCGTCAATCTCGGCCTTGCGCGGCGCAAGCAGCTCTTCCACCGCGCCTTTGACATCAAACTTGGCCACAAGCCCCGAGATCTGCGAAAGCCCCGCCACCTTAGACCTCCTTGTTGAGGATCACGCCGATCATCTCGGCAAGTGCGGCTTGGCGTTCCAAAAGCTCCTTGGGCGGGAACTCGCGCAGCACCTTGCCCGTGGCGCGATCATAGACCTGCACATACATCGCATGCAGGCGTTGCACGAGGCCGAAGCCGATGCGCTCGCCCTCCCAGCTCCGATTGAGGTGTTCAATCCAGCGCTGCACTTCCTCTGAGCTCCAATGCCGGGTCGCCGGAGCCGATGCCGTGCGGGGGAGCGCGGGTGCTGTGGCCTCGTTGGCGGTGCCTGAAACCGCGCCTGCGTTGGGCGCCAACGCTACTTCTGCAATGGGCCGAATCTCCGTCATCGCTCACCCCCTTCCCGGCCGAAGGGGAAAACCCCCGCCCCCGGGAGGGGACGGGGTGCGGGGGTTCCCTGGGCCGGCGTTGGGATTACCGAAACAGCGCGAGCACGTTTTGCGCTGTTTGGTTGGCTTGCGCGAGCATGGCGGTGCCAGCTTGCACGAGGATGCGGCTCTTCGTGAAGTTGGCCATTTCGGCCGCCATGTCCGCGTCCTTGATCGTGGACACCGACGCCGTCACCTGCTCAATGCTCGTGGCGAGGTTCGCCTGCACATAGCTGAGCTGGTTGATCGTGGCGCCGAGATCCGCGCGCTGGTTGATGAGCTTGTTGAGCGCGGTATCCACGGTCGTGATGTAGTTCTGCGCCTTCGTCTGCGTCGTGAGCGCAGCCACGCCAGCGCCGTTGAGCCCCAGACCCGTCGCGGTGTATTTGTTGGCCAGGTTGATCGTGATCTGGTTGTTCGTGTTGTTGTCCGCGCCGACCTGGAACACGAGCTTGGCCGTGGCCGTAGAAGGCGTCGCCACGCCGTTCGGGTTGCCGTTGAGCAGCGCGATGCCGTTGTAGCGCGTGCTGTTCGCGATCTTGTCAATCGCGGTTTCCAGCTTCACGCGCTCGGCCTCCAGCTTCGCAAGCTCGCCCGCGTTGTTCGCGCTTGCGGCCTGCGTGGCGAGGGCCTTGATGCGCACGAGCATGTTTTGGATCTCATTCACACCCGCATCGGCCATCTTCACCATCGCGATCGCCTGCGACACATTGAGCGAGGCGGCCTTGAGGCCCTCGGCTTGGGCCGCGAGCTTGCTCGCGATCGCATAGCCGGAGGCGTCGTCGGCGGCCGAGTTCACGCGGAAGCCCGACGACAACCGCTCCATGGCCTTGTTCATTTGCAGCGTGTTCCAGTTGAGGTATTTCAGGGCCGTGACAGCCCCCATGTTGGTTTGCACGACGAGTGCCATGACATGCCTCCTTTGGTTGGGGGTGTGCCGCGGCGATCTCCGTCCCGCCGCGCCCGGGGATGCCCGGGAGGAAGGTGTTTCCCCTTCCTGCCCTTCTTCCATCGGCGCAAATGACGACGACTTTAGGGTTCCAGTCCAAGTGCGCGGCGCAGCGGGGCAAGGTGTTTGGCAAAGCGCTCCGCGCGCTTCACGCTGCTGCGATAGATGGGGTTGCGCACTTGGGCCATGCTTGCGGTGCGCACGGATTGCTTGCTTTCGTAAAAACGCAAGCAGGCATCGTCCCACGGAAGGCCGACGAATGAGATGAGCGCGCGGATGCGTGCTTCGGGCTCTTGCACGAGGGCCTCATAAGGCCAGTCCATCCAAACCGCTTCGGGAAGCACCGTTTTCCAATGCGTGATGAGGTCTTCGTGCAGCCGATAAAAGCGCCCAAGCTCTTCCATGTCATAAGCGTATTTGTGCAGCTCGCCTGCAAAGTGCAAGGAATAGATGGAAAAGCAGTTATCCAAGGGATCGCGGCGGCAAAAGACGAAGCGCGCCTTAGGAAGCATCAGGTGCAGCATGCCCACGAAAAGGAAGTTGAGTGTGGCTTTATCCGTAAAGCGCCCCTTGGGACCGATGATGCGGCGGACATCCTCTACATAGCGCTTGCCAAGTGCGCCAAGCCGTTCGCGGATGCGATCCACGCGTTCAATCG
>WFOX01000202.1 GCA_015487905.1 Mariprofundales bacterium | reverse complement strand
GGTTCGGTTTCCAAGCGGATGGAGCCCATGCGCTTGCGCACGGCGCTTTGCACGGCGTTGAGGCCGATGCCGCGTCCGGCAAGCGTCCCTGCCTCGCCGCGCGTCGTAAAGCCCGGGCGGAAGATGAGCTCCAGCACCTCCACGCGCGACATCTGCGCAAGCTCGGCCTCCGTCGTCACGCCGCGCTCCACGGCCACCTTGCGCACCTTTTCCACATCAATGCCGCGCCCGTCATCCACGACCTCAATGCGGATTTCATTGCCCTCTTGGCGCGCGATCACGGCAAGCTGGCCTTCTTCGGGCTTGCCGAGGCGCTTGCGTTCCTCAGGCGGCTCAATGCCGTGGATGACGGCGTTTGTCACGAGGTGCACGAGCGGCTCCACGAGCGCTTCCGCCGTGTCGCGATCCACGAGCAAGTCCTCGCCTTCCAGCACGAGGCGCACGCGCTTGCCTTCTTTGGCCGCGACCTCGCGCACGGCGCGCGGGAACATGGAAAACACGCCCGCAAGCGGCCGCATCTGCAAGCGGAAGACCTCTTCGCGCATCTCCTCCAGCATGCGCTCTTCTTGGGCGCGCTCCACAGCGATGGCGCCTGCCGCGCGCTGCAAGGCGTGCAAGCTCTGCGGCAGCTCGCGCGCCATGCGAACAAGCGGATCGTCCTCGGGACGCCCCTCAGCAAGCGCTTGCAGGATTTCGGCCTGCGCGCGCAAGCGCGCAAGCGTCCGCTCCATTTCCTCCACGGCCAAATCCACGCGCCCGCGCATGGCCACAAGCTCCGTGAAGCGGTGCCCAAGCTCTTCCACGCGCTCAGCATCCACGCGCAAAAAGCGCCCGCTTGCACGCCGCTCCATGCCCGGGGTGGGACTGCGCTCCTGCATGCGCGGACGAAACACCTCGTCTTGCGTGGCTTGCTGGGCCTGCTCATCTTGCGCGCGCGCCTTCTGCGCGGCCTTGGCTTCTTCCTCGCCGATGAGCTGCGCTTGCGGAGTCTTCTCGGTTTCTTCGCTTGGTGTGGGTTTCTCTTCGCCTGCGGCTTCTACAAGGCGCTTGAGCTCCTCGCGCAGCGGGGCCACTTCAATCGCGGCCGCGTCATCCGGATTGCGCACGCGCTCATCCAGCAAGTCGTGCAAGCGGAACAAAAACCGCACGAACGGCTCGTTGCGCGCCTCGGGATGCTTGAGCAGGTGATCCATTGCGTCTTCAAACACATGCGCGGTTTCGCCGATGTCCTGCACGCCGAGCATGAGCGCAGACCCCTTGATCGTGTGCGCATCGCGGCGCAGGGCCACCATTTCCTCTTCGTCCAGCTCGCCGCGCTCAAGCTTGGCCAAGCGCTCGTGAATCGCCGCGAGCCGTTCGCGCGCCTCGTCAAAAAACGCGGCCAGAAAGCCCGAGAGGTCAAACCCGTCGCTCATGCCTCTTTGGCGGCGGCCTCGGCTGCGGGCGCGGCCTCGGCCTCAGCGGCCTTTTCTTCTTTCTCTTCTGCGCGCGCGCCGACCAGCTCAGCAAGCTGCGCGGAAAGCGCGTTCAAGCGCTCCACGGCCTCGCGCGTGGTCTGCATTTGTCTTGCCGAGTCTTCCAGGAGGTTGCGAATGCTCTCCATTGTGCTCACGAAGCCTTGGTTGGCCTCGTCTTGGCGGCGCGTGGCCTCGGCGATCACGCGCACGGCCTTTTCCGTGCGCTCGGACATCTCGCGCATCTTCTGCAACACCTCGCCTGCGCGCTGCACGATCTCCACACCGCGCCGCACATCTTCCAAACCTTGGCGGGCGGCTTCGGCCGAGGCGGTCGCCGCCTCGCGCACGGTCTCCACCACGCCTTGGATTTCTTGTGTGAACTCGGTCGTGCGGTCGGCAAGCCTGCGCACCTCTTCGGCCACGACCGCAAAGCGCTTGCCGAACTCGCCCGCGGCCGCGGACTCAATGGAAGCGTTGAGCGCCAACAGGTGCGTCTCATCAGCGATCTCTTGCATGCGCGCGATCGTTTCCACGATCTCGCTGATGCGCTGCGCGGAATCGGTCACCTTCTCGGAAATCCCTTCCACCTCGCGGCGGATCTCGTCCATGGCCGCAATCGTTTCCTCCACGGCCTTGGCACCCGAGCTTGCGGTGGCGGCCGTCGCACGCGCAAGCTTCTCCACGCTGGCCGCCGTCGTCGCCACCTTGGCGGCGGTCTTGGAAAGCTCGGCGATTTCTTCGGCCACCTGCTCCACGGACTTCGCTTGCAGATCCGCCACCATCGTCTGCTGTTCCACCACGCGGTTGATCTCGCTGGAGGTTTCCGCCACGGCGCGCGCGGCCCCTTCAATCTCGCCGGCCACCTGAGCCACGAAGCGCCGCGACAGCCACACGAGCACCACCACATTGAGCACCACCAGCGCAAAGGCGAGATAGCCTTGCAGGCGCAGCGCTTCCGTTCGCTCTTCAATCGCCAAGCGCAGGCTCGTGTCCAACGCGCGGCCGACACCTTCCAGATTGCGCTGCGCAACGAAAATGAGGTTTTGCGCCACAAGCGCAAGATTCGGGAACTGGCTTTGCGGCACGCGCCCTTTCGTGATGTCCTCGGCGATCTTGAAGACCTCGTCCATCAGCCGCTTGGTTTGTTCCAGCTTCTTGCGCTCCTCCGCGCTAAGCTGCGCAAGCTGCGGCAAGCTACGCACGCGCGCGAACAGGCGTGCAAAGCCGCGGCGCGCATCTTGCAGCTTTTTCACATCGGCGGGGTTTTGCGTAAGCGCATAGTCGTTGAGCGGCAGCAACACGCCTGCGAGTGAGCCCTGAAACTGCAACACCTGCGCGCGCTGCTCTTCCAACTCGTGCACGGAAACGATGGCCTTGCCCGCTTGGAAAAACGCAAACGAAATCTGCGCAAGCAGCAGCGCAAACAGCGCCAGCGAAGCAAAGAGGTTGCGATTGGCGAGTTGACGGATCGTGCGCACCGCGCGTTTTGCTTCCGCTTCCGGCATCACCCCTCTCCCGTGCAGTCAAAGTCCATGCGGCGCCATCATCGCGCGAAACGCTTGCTCGCGCAACCGCTAGCCGAACACGGCTTCGGCTTTCAACACCGGCAGTTGCGCATCCCCTTCGGCAAGCACGCCGCGCCAAAGCGCGGGATCTTTGGGCGGCATGATGTCCTCTTCGCGCGCAAAGCGCATGCCCAGCACCGCATCCACGCGAAATCCCACATGCATGTGCGGATGGCGCAAGAGCACCCAGCGCGTGCGCGGCGTGTCCGCGCGTGTGGACGGCAAGGGGAGAAACCGCCCCAACTCCAAGATGCTCCAAGGGCGCCCGTGCACGGCGGCCACGCCCAAGATGTGCTCCGGCGCCGCAAATGCGGGCGAAAGCCGCACTGGACGCACGATTTCGGCCACATCGCGCGCTTGGATCAAAAACCGTTGCTCGCCGATCTCCACAAGCACGAAGATCTCGCGGCCTTCTTCGGCGCCATGTGCACGCGCCTGCGCAAGCCGCTCGGCAAGCTCGGAAAGCCGCGCCCGGCGCGCTTCAGCAGCGGAGCTTGCCATTACGCCGCTCCGCGCTGCGCGTTGCGTATGCGCTCATACATGCGGATGACCTTCTTCACGCGCGCGCTGAGCTTCATCGGCTCAATCGGTTTCGTGATGTAATCGTCCGCACCGGATTCCAGCCCCATCACCTCGGTCTCCTCTTCGCCGTGCGAGGTGAGGATCACGAACGGCACATCGTCAAAGCGCCGATCGGCGCGCGCGCGGCGGATAAGCTCAGGCCCCGTCATTTTCGGCATCTCAAAGTCGCAAAGGACAAGATCGGGCCGAAAGCCCTGCTGCAACATCGCCCAAGCCTGCTCGCCGTCTTCCGCTTCCTGCACCTCAAAGCCCTCGCTTTTGAGGACAAAGCCCGCAAGCTTGCGCACGCTTGGAGAGTCGTCCACGACAAGCACGACGCGCTTGCCCTCGCGCCGCCGATCCTCGCCCTGGCGCCGCAGGCGCATAAGCTCCGCTTCTTTGAGCGTGAGCAAGCGGCCGTCCGGCCCAAGCCGATCCACGAGCCGAAAGCCCTCGGGCGGCACGGACACGCGCAGCACCTCGTCCAGACTCGTGATCCCTTGCAAAGCCTTGTCCAGCCCATCTTCAAACAAGGTGAGCATGCCCTCTTCGCGCGCGGCCTGCGTGATGTCGCGCACGGGCGCTTCTTTGGCGATGAGTTCGCGGATGCGGTCATTCACATACAGCACCTCATGCACGCCCATGCGCCCCTTATAGCCGATGCCCAGGCACGACTTGCAACCCTTGGGCGCGAAAAGCTGCACCGAATCAGGAATGCCGAAGCGCTCCTTGGTTTCCTCATCCAGCTTTGCAGGCTGCTTGCACTTGGGACAAAGCCGGCGCACGAGCCGCTGCGCGACGATGAGCGAAAGCGAAGCGGCCAATGTAGGCCCGTCAATGCCCATCTCCAAAAGCCGCGAGACCGTGGACGGCGCATCGTTCGTGTGCAAGGTGGAAAGCACGAGATGCCCCGTTTGCGCCGCATGCATCGCGATCTCGGCCGTTTCCTCGTCGCGAATCTCACCCACCATCACGACATCGGGGTCTTGGCGCAGGATGGAACGCAGCGCCGCCGCAAAGGTCAGCCCCGCCTTCGGGTTGATCTGCACCTGATTGATGCCCTTGATTTGAAACTCCACGGGGTCTTCCACCGTGATGATGTTCACCTCTTCGCTGTGGATGTGGTGCAAAAACGAATACAGCGTCGTCGTTTTGCCGCTCCCCGTGGGGCCGGTGACAAGCACCGCACCTGTGGGCCGCGTGATGCACTCCTTGACCCGCTTGAGCGCTTCAGGATGAAACCCGAGATCCTCCAGCTTCAGCGAAAGCCCGCTTTTGTCCAAGATGCGCAGCACGGCCTTCTCGCCGAACATGGACGGCAGCGTGGAGATGCGCATGTCAAAGGCCTTGCCGCGCGCTTTCACCTTCGTGCGCCCGTCCTGCGGCGTGCGCGTGTTGCTGATGTCCATGCCGCCCATGATCTTAAGGCGCGAAACCACCATCGGATGGCGCGCGCGCGGATAGCGCAGCACACGCCTCAAACGCCCGTCAATGCGCATGCGCACAACCGCTTCGTGCTCCTGCGGTTCAATGTGAATGTCGGAAACGCCAAGCTCCAGCGCCTTCAACAAAATCGCATTGACGAGCTTGACCGTGGGCGAGTCTTCGGCGCCACGCTTGAGATCGTCCAGCGAGGTCGCCTGCTCTTCCGCCGTTTCGTGCTCAATCTCTTCGTCTGCTTCCTCCAGCGCTTCAGCAAAGTCCGCATCCAGCCCATAGACCTCACGCACCTTGCGCTCCAATGCGAGCGCATCGGCCAAAAGCGGCACCACAGGCTTGCCAAGGCGAAACTGCACGGCGCTTACGCGATCGGGATCGGCGGGATCTTCCATCGCCACGATCACGCGCCCGCCATCGTCTATCGCAAGCGGCAGAAAGCCAAGCTCTAAGCAATCCTCGGCATTGGCAAGTGCGATGGCCTTGCGCTCGGGCTGCGCGCGCTCTATGGCCACGAACGGAATCCCCATGCGGCGCGCATAGGCGCCTAAGAGCTTGCGCCGATCCACGCCGTCCTGCGCGAGCAGCGCGCGCAAAAGCCGGCCTTTTTTGCCGAACTCCGAGGCCTGCGCGCTTTTGAGCTGCTCTTCGGAAACCGCGCCCGTCTCCAACAAGCGCTGCTGCTGCGCCGGCACCACCCCGAGCCTACCTCCTCATCCGCCACGCTGCGGCGATTGCGCGCAAACAAGCATGACGCGCGCACAACCTGATTGCAAGCCTTAGCAAAAACAAACAACTATGAACGCATTGCTGCGCGCTGCTCAAGTCGTTTCTTGCAAAACTTGGGGCGACGGCGCAGGGCCGTCCAAGCGCATGGCAAGCGAAGCCGCAAGATCCTTGCGCACGCGCGCGTCAGGCTCGCGCTTGTATGCGTTTGCCAAGGCTTCGCGGGCAAGCCGTGCCGACCGCCCGCCCAGCGTTTGCGCAAGGCGCGCCAACGCCCAGCCCGCATGGG
>WFOX01000201.1 GCA_015487905.1 Mariprofundales bacterium | reverse complement strand
GGTGGTTCCTGTTTCGCTAAGAGCACCTCCTTGCGGATCCAAGGCGTGCGCAAAAAGCGCGTTTCATCCGCAAGCAGCACCTGCGCGCCGCGGCGCGTGCGCGCACAAACCGCAATCGGTGCGCGCAGGTTTGCGCAAAGCCATGCGGGATCGGCAAACGGATTGAGCACGAGCAGCCAGCGCAGCTCTTGCGGCTTGGCCCCGCCAAGCTTTTGCGCAAGGCGTGCGGAAAGCTTCGGCACAGGGCCCAATCGCGCAGGATCCCAAAAGCTTACGAGCAGCGCCGCCTCAGGTGCGTCTTCTGCTTGCAGCAGCGCAAGCGGAATATCGGGGATACGCGCAAGCACGAAGGCGTGCGCATGCGGAAACCCCGCAATGCCTTCAGGAAACACGAAGCGTTCGCTTGCTTCGCCGGCGCGCGGCCTTTGCGAGGCATGGGCAGCCGAGCGGTTTTCGCGCTGCAACGCCTCGCGCAGTTCCTCACGCCAAATGCGCACATGCGAGGGCGCGTCAATGCCGAGCCGCACCACGCCTGAATCACGCGCGGCGAGCACCACGACGCGGATGTCCTCGCCGATGCGGACTTCCTCGCCGGGGCGGCGCCTGAGCACGAGCATCAGCGCAACCAGTTCACGAGTGACAGGGATTGCATGCGCGTAATGGCAAGATACAAGGCCTGCAATGCGTTGCGCGCCTCGTTGAGCCGCGCGATGGTGGCGGGCAGATCCGCGCCCGTGCGCCGCGCTTGTTCGCTTACGAGGGCCGTGCGCATCTCATCCCAAACCGCTTGCTCACGGCGCACGGAAGCAAGCGCGGCGCCGGCCTCGGCCGTGCGTCGCACCACGCCTTCGTGCGCTGCGGTGAGGGCGCCGATCTCCGCACCGAGGTTCGCCTTGCCGGCGGCAAGCGCATCGGCAAGGCCCTTGAGCGCAGCAAGCGCGTTCAAAAGCTCGGCCGTGCCGCCTGGGATTCCTGCTGCGACGCTGCGGCCTGGCGCGATCGCGATCGTGCGCTGGCCTTGATCGCCCGTATAGACGATTCCCCCTGCTTGCAACGCATAAGGGGTGGCGCTCGTGTTCGTGCCCGCAAAGAGCGCTTCGCCTTGCCAGCGGCGATTGGCGGCGGCGAGCGCTTCACTTAAAAGGTGTTGCGCTTCGGCCGCGGCGGCTTGGCGCTCGGCGGCGGTTACAGCCGCATTCGTCATGCGCACGGCAAGCGCGCGTGCGCGCGTGAGCAGATTGCCAAGCTCGTGCAAGGCGCTTTCGCTTGCGGCTAAACGCGCCTCAGCAAGCGCAAGCGCATGCTTGGCGCCTTCGGCGAGCGCCAGCGCACGCTTGGTGGCAAGTGCCGCGCGGTAGGCGCTGGGATCATCACCAGGGCTGCGCACGCGTTTGCCGGAGGCCACGGCCTCTTCAAGCCGCGCGATTTCCGACCAGCGCTGGGTTGCGCCTGCAAGGGCGCGCTGCAAGATGCCTTCCTGTGTCACCCTCATCGGATCACCCCCATAAGTGCGTCCAGCATGCGATTGGTCGTCGCAATCGCCTTGGCGGCGGCCTCAAAGGCGCGCTGCGCGCGCATCATCGCGATCATCTCTTCGTCGGTATTCACGCCTGAGATTTGCTCGCGGCGCTGCGCAAGCGCATCGCGCGCGGCCTGGGCGCTTTGCGCGCGGGTTTGGGCCTGTTGCAGATCGGTGCCGAAGCCCGCAATCCAAGCGTCCAAGCGCGTGGGAAGGTCGGAGGAGGCAAGCCAGAAGATCGCCTGCGCCGCCGTGCCGTCTGCAGGCGCGATGGCGGAGGTCGTGGGATCGGCATAGCCGGGCGCGATGGCATCGGCGCTTGCCGCCACAGCCGGCGCAAGCTGGATCGTGGCCGCATCATGGCCCTGAAAGACGCCGCCAAGCCCATAGGCCGCAAGAAACCCCGAGGTGTCTTGACCGAAGGCGAGGGTTCCGTTTTGCACATGGATGACGAGCCGTCCCGCCGCATCCACTTGCGCGATCACCCCCGGCAATGCGGAAAGCTGAGCGGCGATGTCGTTCATCGTGGTCGTGCCTTGCACGATCGTGATGGCATAGCCGCCAGGCTGCACGGGCGCGCCCGTGGCATCGTAAAGGTGCACCGTAAAGCTTCCTGAGACCACGCGCGCAGCAAGCGCATTCGGTTGCGCGGGATCGGATATGGGCAAGGCCGGATTGGAAGCTGCGCTCGTCCAATCCGCTTGCGCGTGGCTGCCGTGCAGGGCATTGACGCGGAAGGCGAGATCGCCTGCCCATGCGTCCAAGCTTTGCAAATAGCCCGCAATGCGCGTGTTGTGCAGTTGCAGCCAAGCGCCGATGCGCCCGCCTTGATCCAATCCCTGCGCGGGGGCACCCGTCTTGGCCCAAACGATGGTGAGCTTTCCTTGCGCGTTCTGCTGCACGGCGAGATGGCGCGCGTTCGTGCCAGCCAGCAAAAGCCCGCCGCCTGGTGTGGCCAGCATCAGCTCGCCCTTTGGGTTTTGCACTTGTTGGAACGGAATCCAGCTTGCGAGCTCTTGCAAAAGTGCTGCGCGGCGGTTGCGCAGGTTGCCTGCAGGCGCATTCGGTTGGCTTTCCAAGCGCGCAAGCTCGGCATTGATCTGCGCGATTTCATCCAAAATGGCGTTCACACGCGCAATGCCGTCGCCAAGGCGCGTGCGCAGCGCATCGCCCGCCTGCACAAGCTCAGCGCGCGTCGTGCGAATGGTGTCGGCAAGGGTCTGCGCGGCATCGCGCACGAGCGCCTTCTGCACGGGATCCGCAGGCTGCGCGGCAAGCCCTTGCCAGGCTGAGAAGAACCGGTTAAGCGCATCGGCAAGCCGGGTTTGGGCGAGGTTGCCGAAGATGGGAGAAAGGTTTTGCAACGCCTCGGCCTGGGTTTGCCAAAAGCGCGTTTGCGCCTCTGCGCCCGTAAGCGCCTTCTCCAGAAGCGGATCCACGATGCGCCGCACCGCAGCCACATGGACGCCGCGCCCGAGCACCACGCCGCCGATGCGCTCGTCCGCGCGCGGGGCCAGCAAGGCCTCTTCGCGCGCATAGCCCGGCGTGTGCGCGTTGGCGATGTTGTTGGAGATCACATCCATCGCGCGCTGCTGCGCGATGAGCGCGCTTGCGGCCGCATCCAGCGCGCGAAAGATGCTCATGGCCGCGTCCCCGAGGGGCCGTAGGTCGTGGCCTCCTCCGCGCGCGCGGCGCTCAGCAGCGCTTCACCCACATACAAGCACGCATCCAGACGGGCCGCGTGCAAGGCCTCCTGGTCTGCAAACGCCTGCATCTCGGCAAGCAGCGCCTCGTGTTCGGCGCGCAGCGCTTCATCTCCTTGCGCGCGCAGAAAGTCCTCTATCGTCGGATGCGCGGCAAGCGCGGCGCGCCAGCTTTGCCAGCGCGCAAGCAGCTCTTCCAGCGCGCCTGCAAGCATCCAGCGCGCCTCCACGAGCGCATCCAGAGATGCCGGCGTAAGTTCGCGCAAGGCTTCTTCCTCTTTGGCCTGCACCGCTTGCGCACGCGCAAGCCATGCGCGCGTTTCGGCGACGAGTTCGCGCAACTCTTGCCGGGGATTCACCACGGCGCCTCCGCAAGGGCGTTGAGCACGATCTTGCGCGCGACCTCGCGCGCGGGCACTTCATAGCGCCCCTCGGCGATTGCGTCGCGCAACGCCTCAATGCGCTCTATGCGCACTTCCGGCATCTCGGCGAGCACCGCGCGGATCTTCTCGCGCAGCGCCTCGGCCTCCGCAACGCGCACGGCATCTTTGCCTTTGGCGCCCGCGCGCTTCGTGCGCTTTGTGTGCTTGGCGGCTTGCATGGAGCCTGTGCGCCCGATGCCCGAGATCTTCATCGTGGCACCTCCTTGCTTCGTTCATCGGCATGCGCGCTTGACACTTGAGACGAAGCCTCCTCGGCAAGCTGCGCATAGAGCGTGCGCGCAAGGCCGAGCGGGGAGTCCGCGCTTGCTGCATCGGCCACGGCCTCTTGGAAGAACAGCGCATAGACGCCGCCTGCAAGTCCCTTGCCGAACCATGCGCTTTCCTTGGGCTGCATCGCTTGAAACATCTGGGCAAGCAAAAGCGCTTCAAACTTTTGGCAGGCGCGCCAAAGCTGCGGATCGCGCGGCTGCGAAGTCGGAATCAGGCTTTGCGGCGCAACCCCGCGGCGCCGCATATCGGCAAGGATCACGGTCTCTACCAAGTCCCTCATAGCGTTTTCAGCTCCGCATGCAGGGCGCCTGCGCGCTGAATCGCTTGCAGCACGGCGATGAGATCGCTTGGGGTGGCACCGATCGCATTGAGGGCGTTCACGAGATCGGCAAGCGTCGTTTGCCGCGGCACGAGCACGAGCTTGGCTTTCTTTTCCTCCAGCTTAAGTTCTGTGCGCGGCACGGTTTTCGTTTCCCCTTCCGAAAACGGCGCAGGTTGCGACACCTCGGGCGTTTCACGGATCGTGACGCTGATGTTGCCGTGCGCAACGGCCACGGGATCAATCTGCACCTCGCCGCCCATCACGATCGTGCCCGTGCGCTCGTCCACGACGACGACGGGATGGACGCTGCGCGGCACCTCAATGGGCTCTATTTCGGCCACGAGCCGCACGGCATCGCCGAGGATGTTTTGCACCTCCACGGCGCCGGCATCCACGGCCGTGGCCGCTTTTGCGCCGAGCGCGGCGTTGATCGCCTGCGCAATGCGCACGGCGAGCGAAAAATCGGGCTCTTTGAGGTGCAGCACGACCGTGGGCTGCGTGCGCAAAAGGCCTATGGGAGCAGCCACCTCCACGCGCGCCCCGCCTGGGATGCGGCCCGTGGTGGGGTTGTTTTTCGTTGCAGAGGCCGCGCGGCCCGCAGCGAAAAAGCCGCCCGTGAGCACGGCGCCTTGCGCCACGGCATACACGCGGCCGTCGCCGCCGCGCAAGGGCGTCATGAGCAGCTCACCGCCGCGCAGGCTTTTCGCATCGCCGATGGAGGCCACGGTCACATCAATGCGCTGACCCGGCCGCGCAAACGGCGGCAGCTCGGCTGTCACGATGACCGCGGCTGCGTTTTTGGGCTTCATCTGCGAAAGCTGCGCGCGCACATTGACGCCGAAGCGCTCCAGCATCGCGGCGATGCTGCCAAGCGTAAACGGCGAGGAGTTGGCCGAATCACCCGTGCCGGCAAGGCCCACGACGATGCCATAGCCCACAAGCGGATTGCCGCGCACGCCTTCCACATCCACGAGGCTTTTGAGCGGATCCGCCCATGCTGCTGCGGCTGCGCAAACAAGCCCGAGCAAAAGCCGCGCTAAAACGGCCATATCTCCTCCAATGTGCGCGTAAGCCATCCTTTATGGACGCTGTTTTCCAGCTCCCCCGCGCCGCCGTAGCGGATCGCGGCCTGGGCGACCTTGGAAGAGGGCACCGTGTTGTCCGGGCCGATGTCGTTCGGGCGCACGAGTCCCGTGAACTCAATCACCTGCGGATGCCCGTGCAGCACGATCGTCTTGCGCCCGACGATGCGCATCGTGCCGTTCGGATACACCTTCGTGACCACGGCCGTGAGCGTGGCGCGGATCGTGTCGTTCGCGGCCTCGTTGCCGCCGCCCTTGAAGGAGCGCGCATCGGCCGTGTCCAGCGCAAGCCCGGGCTGGAAGTTCTTGTTCTTGGCCGCAAGCGACTTCTCAAAGCCGAGCAGCGCGTTGATGCTGGAGGTGTGCTTGCTGGACTTGCTCGTGTCCATGGACACCTGCCGCTTCGCCGCAGCGGTTTCCTCAATCACGATCGTGAGGAGATCGCCCACATGCGCGGCCTTGGCATCGCCGAAAAGCCCTGCGCCACTCCAAAGCGAGCCTGGGCTTGCGCGCACCGGCTCAGAATGCTCCAGCGCCGTTTCCACCTCTTTGGCGTGCGGATCGCGCAGCACCTCGCTTGCGTGCGGCATGCAGCCAGCGGCGAGAAGCGCAAGCGCAAGCGCGCGCACAAGCGTCCTCATTGCGCGCCTCCAAGCGGCACGCGCACAAGCCCGCGCGCCACAGCCACGGCCTCAATGCGGCGGCCGCTTGCGAGATTGCGCACGGGCACGGCCTCGCCTGGGCGCGCGCTTGCAAGCGCCTTGCCGAGCGTTTCCACGCGCAAGGCGCCGATCTCGGCCACCACGCGCACGACCTCGCCGCGGCGCACGGCAGGCGGACGCACAAGCCAGCGCAGATCCAAGGCCGCGCCTTGGGCTACGGGACGCAGCAGCCGCGCCCCCACGACCTCCGCGGGATCGCGCACCCAGCCATGCAATCCCGTGACATCGGCATTGCCCACGGCAAGATCGGCGCGCGTCAAACGCACCTGTGCAGGCAGCGCATGCGCGGCTACGACGGCCTTGGCGATCCAGCGCACGCGCACAGGCACATGCCAGCGGCGGCCTTGTGCATCTTCGGCCACGAGCACGAGGCGCCGAGGAAGGCCGCGCCCTTGAGGAAGCCGCCAGCGCAAGGGCGCATGCGTTTTCGGCCATTGCTCCACGGCAATGAGCTCCGCGCGCGCGCCTGCGCGCACCACACCTTGCGCGAAGAAGGCGGTGAGCGCGCGCACCTGCGCCTTCGTGGGCGCGGCCTGAGAGACGCTTGCCCATGCGCAAAGCGCGCAAAGCAGCCATCCTGCGCGGCGCACCTTCACCTCCGGATGTTGCCCGCGGCCTGCAACATCTCGTCGGCCGCTTGAATCGCCTTCGCGTTCATCTCGTAGGCGCGCTGGCTGGCGATCATATCCACCATCTCCTCCACGACATTCACATTGGAGGTCTCCAGCATGCCTTGCGCGATGGCGCCGAAGCCGTTTTCGTTCGGGTTGCCGACGATGGGCTCCCCCGAGGCGTTCGTGGCCTGAAAGAGCCCGCCGCCGATGGCCTTAAGCCCTGCGGGATTGAGGAAGTCCACGAGCTGGATGCGGCCGATCACGGATTGCACGCCACCTGGCTGCTCCACGGACACCGTGCCGTCGCGCGCCACATGCACGGCAAGCGCATCGGGCGGCACGACAAGCCCGGGTTGCAACACATCGCCGTCTTGCGTGACGATGCGGCCTTGGGCGTCCAGCGTGAAGGAGCCTGCGCGCGTGTAAGCGGTCTCCCCATTGGGAAGCAGGATTTCAAAGAATCCACGGCCCTGGATGGCAAGATCCAAAGGATTCCCCGTTTGCTTCAAGTTGCCTTCGCTGAAGAGGAACTCCGTGCCTGCGGTCTGCACGCCCATGCCTACTTGGATCCCTGTGGGCACTTGTGTGCCGGCCGCGCTTGCATCCGCTCCGGGCGTGCGCACGATTTGATACATGAGGTCTTCAAAGTGCGCGCGCACGCGCTTGAAGCCCGTCGTGTTCACATTGGCGATGTTGTTGGCGATCACATCCAACTTGAGCGCCTGTGCGGTCATGCCCGTGGAAGCCGTCCAAAGCGCGCGGATCATCGCATCCCTCCTTTATGCAGTCGTTTGCACCACGCCCACCCGCGTGGCGGCGATCTTGTCCACCTCGGCATAGCGCTCCACAAGCCGCATCTCCAAGTCGTAATGGCGGGTTAGCTGTACGATGCGCGTGATCTCTAGAACCGCATTCACATTGGAGCCTTCCAGCGCCCCTTGCTGGATGCGCGTGTGTGCTGCCGGCTGCCAAGCTTGCGGCGGCGCCTGCCAGATGCCGCCGCCCTTGCGCACGAGCTTGCCTGTATCGGCCACCTCCACGAGGCGCAGTTTGGCGATTTCGTTGCCGCCCACGCGGATCGTGCCATCGGGCGCAATCAGCACCTCACCTTGCGGAAGCCGCACGGGGCGATTGGCCTCATTTACGAGCGGATACCCAAGCCCTGCAAGCAATCTTCCTTCGCCGTCCAAACGCAGATCGCCCGCGCGCGTAAGCGCAAGCTCGCCGTTGGGAAGGCGCACGACGAGAAACCCCGGCCCGTGCAAGGCCACCTCCAGGGGCCTTCCTGTTGCACGCACGGGGCCCTCGCGTAAGTCAAATCCTTGACGATCCAAACTCGGATAGGCGGCCTCACCATGCAAGGCGCGCACGAGGTAAGCCGAAAACGCCGTGCGGCTTGCTTTGTAGCCTGGGGTGGCGATGTTGGCGAGGTTGTGCGCGGCATCATTGAGCTCGCGCTCCGCCATCTTGCCGCCCACGCCTGCAATCGCAAAGCCAAGATCCATGCGCTTGCCTCCTTGTGGCGCTGCTTGGGTTCAAGCACTCACCGTGCCAAATCCGATGCGCTTTGTTGCAAGCCAAATGCGCGCGCATGCGGAAAAAGATGCCACCGCTTGCGGCGGGTTTTGCCGCCTATGCGGCATCGGCCTTGCGCCGTGCGCGCGCAAGCCGCACGAGGATTTCGGCCTGCTCGCGCGGAATGCCCAGCCTGCGCGCGATCTCGGCCGCTGAAAGCCCCGCCTGGGCAAGCCGCGCGGCCTCTTCGTGCACATCCAGCTTCTTGCGCGGTGCAGGCTTGGAGGGCTCCGCCGCCAAGGCTTCCTGCAACGCCTGCACCGAGCGCGCAAGCGCCTCTATCAGCGCCTGCGCTTCTTCAAGGGCCTTGGCGACGGCTTCTTGACGCCTGCGCTGGCGGTAGGTTTCCCATAGCGCCAGCGCAAGCAAAAGAACAAGGCCCACATTGAACGCAAGCGTCAAGATTTCGTTCATGCGTCCAGCCCCAGATGCGCGCGCAGCCGCAGCACCATTTGCGCGTGCAACTGAGAGACGCGCGATTCCGTGACCCCCAGAATGAGCGCGACCTCCTTCATGGAGAGCTCCTCAAAGTAATACAATGTGAGCAGCACGCGTTCGCGCGCGGGAAGGGCCTCAATCGCGCGCGCCAGCGCCTCGGTGAACTCGGCAAGCGCGATCTGGCGCTCGGGTTCGTCGTGCGGATCGCCGGCGATGGTTTCCAGCACATCCAGAAGGTCTCCTTCCTCGTTGCGCACGGGAAGGTCGTCAAACGAGACCACGCTCATCGCGCGCACGCTTGTGAGGCGTTCGCGGTATTCCTCTATGGAGACACCGAGGTATGCCGCGATCTCCTCCTCAGAAGCGGGGCGCCCGAGCTTTTGCTCCAGCGCACGCATGGCTTCTTGCACATCCTTGGCGGCATCGCGCAGCGCGCGCGGCATCCAGTCCATGCTGCGCAGGAAATCGGTCATTGCGCCGCGCACGCGGAAGCTCGCAAAGGCGCCGAAGGGCACCCCTTTTTCGGGATCGTAGCGGCTTGCGGCGTCCAAAAGCCCGACCACGCCCGCTTGCACGAGGTCTTCCAGCTCCACGCTGGCCGGCGTGCGCCGCAAAAGCTGCTCGGCGTGGTGGCGGATCATGGGCATATGCGTGCGCAAAAGCTCCTCAGGATCGGCAAGCTCCGCTGCGCCCGCAGGCGAATACGCAAGCGGCTCAGGCATCGCGGTGCAGCCCGTTTTCGTCCTCGGTTTCGCGCGGCAAAAGCGCATCCAGCCACGCGAGCAACAGCGCCATCCAACCGCCTGCAAGCGCGAGCAAAAAGGCGCGGAAGAGCAAAGCCGGCAAGTCCATGTCTTGCCAAATGCCGGCGGCCACCCCCGCGCAGCCGCCAAGTGCGGCACCGGCAACAAAGATTTGCACGCGTTCAGGCACGGCTGCGACCCCCTGCGATGAGCGTGTGTTCCAGCACGGCTTCCCAAAAGAGGTGCATCGGGCCGACCGCAGGCGGCTCCCCTTGCAGAAGCCGTGCACAAAGCGCATCCATCGTTTCCACAAGCCATCCCGGTGCGGATTCAGCAAGCGGCACCTGACGCCGGATCGTGTCGCGCACGCTTGTGTGGCTTGGAAACGCGCCGAGATAGCGCAGCACGACATCCAAGTAGCGATCGGCCACGGCGAGCAGTTGGCGGAAAGCGCGCTCGCCTTCCTCGGGCGAGGCTTGATTGACGACGATGAAAAAGTGCCGCAAGCCCCGCTCGCGCGAAAGCACCTTCACAAGCGCATAGGCGTCCGTAAGGGAGGTGGGGTCTGGGGAGAGCACGACAAGCGGCGTGTCCGAAAGCGCCACGAAGTAAAGCACATTTTCACCGATGCCGGCCGCCACATCCAACACGACGAGGTCATAGCGCAAGGCGGCCTCATGCAGGGCGTCCAGAAGCACGCGCCGCTCTTCCGCAGCCAGATGCACGAGCCTGGGCAGCCCGCTTCCGCCTGAGAGCAGATCCAATCCCGGCCGCGCGGGCGTGATCGCATCGTGCACATCCGCGCGGCCCTGCAAAACATCGTCCAAGGTGTGTGCAGGCGCGATGCCGAGCACGACCTCGGCGTTGGCAAGCCCCAGATCCGCATCCACGAGCAAGGCGCGCTGGCCGTTGCGCGCGGCGTGATGCGCAAGCGACACCGCGAACAATGTCTTGCCGACCCCGCCCTTGCCGCTGCTTACGGAAACGACACGCGGAAGCTTCATGCCGCCACCTGCACGGCCCCTCGCCGTTGCAACACGGCGAGAATGGAGCGCGGGGAAAGCCAGCCGAGTTTGCCCGTGGCATCCGGGCCGAAGCTGCAAAACGAAAGCGCAAGCCGCGATGCGGCGGCCCAGTTGAGCAGCTTCCCAGGCCGCGCCGCCGCGTCCAGATGCGTGATGGCGAGATGATCGGCGCCCAAGCGTTTGGCTGCTTCCATCCAGCGCATGCCGTCCTCCTCGTCCAAATGCGCGGGAAGCACGAGCACCCGTCGGCCAGGTGCAAGCGCGTCCCAAATCGGGCGCTGACGGCTTGCCGCCTTGCCGTCCGGCGCAAGCCCCTCGCTGTCAATCAGCAAAAACGAGGCCAGCCGCCCGCTCTGCTGCGCGCGCTTGGCCTCTTCCGCATCGCGCAGCGGCACAAACGCAAAGCCCAAAAGCTCCGCATAGGCGCGCAGCGAGCGCTCGCCGAGCAGCCGTTCCGTGTCGGTCGTGGCCACCGCGCAGGCCACGCCGCGATCGGCAAGCCAAGCGGCCGTCTTGGCAATAAGCGTCGTTTTTCCGACGCCCCGCGGCCCGAAGAAGAGGATGCGTTCATGTGCCTGCGGCCG
>WFOX01000200.1 GCA_015487905.1 Mariprofundales bacterium | reverse complement strand
TGCTGGAAGTGCCATCGCCACATCTCGCAGGAGTTCCGCTTCTGCCCCTACTGCGGCGCTGATCAGGACATGCCGCAAGCGCCCGAGCGAAAAGAGACGGAATCGTGAACGGCGTGCCGCCTGAGACGCTTGCCGCGCTTTCGTGGGACACGGGCGCGCAACCCTCTTATGCGCTGCTGCTTCTGCATGGTCTTGGCGCAAGCGGCCATGATCTCGCGCCACTTGCCGAGGCGCTGCTTCCTGCGTTTCCGGGGCCGGTGCGCGTGGTGCTTCCGCATGCACCCCCTCGTGCCGTGACGCTGAATGCAGGCTGGATCATGCCCGCCTGGTATGACATCGTGGGGCTGGATGCCGATGCGCCCGAGGATGCGGAGGGCGTCAAAAAGGCCGCGCGCATGGTGCGCGGACTGCTGGATCGCGTGCGCATGCAGGGCATCCCGGCGCAGCGCATCGTGTTGGGCGGGTTTTCGCAGGGCGCGGCCTTGGCCTCGTGGCTTGCCGTGCGTTTGCCCGAGCGGCTCGGCGCCGTGCTTGCGTTTTCGGGTTATCCGCTTTTGCGCCACACATGGGAAGGCGTGCATGCGCCCACTGGGCTTTCCGCCTTCGTCGCCCACGGGCGTGCGGATGAGATCGTATCCGTAAAAGCCGGAAAAAGGCTTGCCGAGCTGCTGGCCAACACGGGATGCCAAGTGCAATGGCACGAACACGAAGGCGGGCACATTGTGCCTGAAAAGACGCTTGCCGCGGCGCGCGCGTTTCTTCAGAAGGTCTTGCCCGATCCGTCCAGCTCCTCCACCTCCACATAAACGCCGCGCGGATACACAGCACCCACATCCACAAGCCACCAGGCACCGCCGCGCAAGCCGAACTCGGCATCCACGACATCGCCCTCGCGCAAGAGCTTGGCTGCGGCCTTAGGCAAGCGCACCGGCCCCACCTCGCCCCATTCATCTTCATAGCTGAACCAGGCCTGATCGCCGATAAGCCGCACGAGCCTTGCATTGCCCTCGCAGAAGTCCTCAAAGCGCTGGCCGCGCAACTGCGTGGGCATGCCGCCGCCATGCCGCGCCCAATCCGCAAGGATCAACGAAGCGCGTGCGCAGCGCTCGGCCTCCGGCGCCACCTCGGCGATTGCATCCAGCCAGGCTACGCGCACGGCAGGCGCAATCGCGCCCTCATGCGCGAGAAACGCAAGCCAGCGTTTGAGAATGCGCGCATAGTCCCGCACCACTTCGGCGCTTGCCCCTTCGCGCATGAGATACCAGCCGAAGAACTCCTTGATGTGCTCGGGCGTGATCGCAGCAAGCTCCAGCGCGCCCAAGTCCAAAAGCGCCGGATAATCCTCTTCCTCCGCCTCTTCCCACTGCGGTCGAAGCTCCTCTTCCCACTCCGCAGGCGGCGGCATCTCATAAGGCTCGCGCTCGGGAAAGAGATCGGAATAATCCACGAGATAGCGCGCAAAATCCTCAAAGCAATCCTCTATGCGCTTGGCCTCCTCGCCCGAAGCCATGCGCAAAAAACGGCGGATGCCTTCTTCAAGCGGCAACGAACGCGATGCAGAACGCGGCATGGGCGATCCCGCTCCTTTTGCTGGCGTTGGGAAAGGCTTGCAACTTCACGCAGCGAAGCAAGCCTGTTCGCATGCGCGTGATATGTCCGGTGTGCGGCACCGCGTATGAGCTACCCCATCCGATGCGCGAGGAGGCCGTGTTCGTGTGCGCGCGCTGCGCAAGCAGCTTTGACCGCACAGGCCGCCTCGTGCCCCCAGAGGAGCCCTCTCCGCCGCAGCATGCGGCCGCGCAACAGCCGCTTTTTGCCACCTCACGCCCCGCAGCTTCCGCATCCGCAGAGGCGTTGCAAGCCCGCCCGCGCGCGCGGCTTGCGCCTTGGCTTGCGTTCGTGCTTGTGCTTGTCGCCGCCTTCGGCGCATGGCTGCACCGCGCGCAATGGCTGGCGCGCCCTGAGGTGCGCGGGCTTTTCGCATCCTTGGGCGCGCAGCTTACGCCGCGTGCACAGGATTGGGCGCTGATCCCTGAGGCCATGCACATGCATCGCTTCGTGCGCCGAGACGAAAGCGAGGTGCTGGTGCTGGAAGGCGCGCTGTGCAACCGCCTTTGGCATGCCGCCAAGCCTCCCAAGCTGCGGCTGCGTTTTTTGGACGCGGCTGGAACGCCTGTGGCCGTTTGGATCACGCCGCTTACGAAGCGGCCTAAGCTGGATGCGCTGTTGCGCGGCCCTGTCGCGCCCGAAGTGGATGCCACCCCCGTGCCTGCGCGCGGCATCCGCGGATTCTTTCTCGTGCTGGAAGGCACACCCGCAGAGGCAAGCACCGTGGAGGTCGCTCCCGTGGCTCAACGCGGCCCCTCACGCGCAAGCCAATAGCCGAACTCCACAAAGCGCGTGCGCAAAAGCTGTTGCAAGGGCGGCGCAAGATGCGCCGGACGCACGAGCACAAATGCATCATCTATGCGCGTCCAATCCATCTCCTCCGTTTCCGTAAAGCGCTCCAACCAGCGCTCGGCTTCATCCGCGCCAAAAAGCTCCCGCCAATTGCCCGCGCACAGCACGACTTCCACGAACCCCTCGCGCGTGCGTGCAAGCTTCGCCACGACCGGCGAGCCGCGCAGGGCGCTGCGCGCGCGCAGCAAGCACGCATCGGCGCCTTCGGTAAGCTCCACAACACCGCCCGTGCGTTGCCAATCCGCAACCAGCGCCGAGACGAACTCGCGATGGGCGCGCTCTAGCCGCTGGTAAAACAGTCGCCAATCCGCCACTTCTTTTACTTTATCCGGCCTACGAGCGCCACGGCAAGCGCGGCGATGCCCTCCGCCCGTCCGACAAACCCCATGCCTTCCGTTGTGGTGGCTTTGACGGACACCATCGCCTCATCCACATCCAAAGCCTGGGCAAGGCGCGCGCGCATGGCCGCCCGATAGGGCGCAAGCTTGGGGCGCTCGGCAAGCAGGGTCGCATCCACCTGCCATACGGCCCATCCCTCTTCGTGCAGCCGCGCTGCGATCCTTGCAAGAAACACAAGGCTATCCGCATTCTTCCAGCGCACATCGTCATCCGGAAACCACACCCCCAAATCCCCCCAACCCATCGCGCCCAAAAGTGCATCCGCAATGGCATGCGCGAGCACATCGGCATCCGAATGCCCCGCAAGCCCCTGGGAAAACGGCACCTCCACGCCGCCTAAGATGAGCTTGCGTCCTTTGCAGAACCGGTGGGCATCAAAGCCTTGTCCGATGCGGAAAGGG
Source organism: Mariprofundales bacterium (assembly GCA_015487905.1). Classification (GTDB taxonomy): domain Bacteria; phylum Pseudomonadota; class Zetaproteobacteria; order Mariprofundales; family S012-25; genus S012-25. The sequence continues at coordinate 501 of WFOX01000200.1, read as the reverse complement.
ACATGCGCAGCCATGCCAAGTCCTCCGGCGTGGTGATTTTGCGGTTGCGGGCCTCGCCTTCGCAGACGAAAACCGGAAAGCCTGCGGCTTCCAGCAAAGCCGCATCATCGGTGAAACGATCAAGCTCGTCGGCAAAACGCCGGGCGGCCTCTTCCAGCCAATCACGGCGCGCAGCCTGCGGCGTTTGCACGGCGCGCAAATGCGCGCGCACAAGCGTGCGCCGCACGAAGCCCTCTTCATTGATCTCCTTGATCGTGTCCATCACGGGAACCCCAGGCACGGCCGCACCATGCGCAAGCGCGGCATCCAACACGCGCGCAAGCAGCGCAGCCGAAGGCGTGGGACGCGCGGCATCGTGCACGGCCACCCATTGCACCTTAGAAGGAAGCGCGCGCAAACCTGCCAGCATGGAATGCGCGCGCGTGGGGCCGCCCTCTACAGGCCCAAGCACCTCAAAACGCGCGGCAAAGCGCGCCACGATCCGCGGGCCTTGATCGTCAG
>WFOX01000199.1 GCA_015487905.1 Mariprofundales bacterium | reverse complement strand
TCGTGGACGGGCGCGATGTGCCCGAGGTCTCTGTGCCTGCGCGCGCGATCGTGGGCGGCGATGCGAAGGAGCCTGCGATTGCGGCGGCCTCCATCGCGGCCAAGGCCGTGCGCGATCGCTGGATGCAGCTTTTGGATGCGCGGCATCCGGGCTATGGGTTTGCGCGCCACAAGGGCTACGGCACGAAAGCGCACAAAGAAGCGCTCCTTACGCTTGGCCCTTCGCCCGTGCATCGGACAAGCTTTGCGCCCGTGCGCGCGGCGGCCAAAGTGTGCGCTGCATCACGGAACCGCTAGGCGCACTCCTCAGTATTCCCTTTACCACGGCACAGCCGCCTTCCTTGCAAGCCCCCTCCTTTCCCCAAGGTGGCTGGCCTGCCGGCACAGGCGTCCGCGCGCGGCTTTCTTTCCCCCTCCTTCCCTATCAGTGCCGCCGTGGACGCCTTTTTCTTTTCCTGCTTGCAGACTCGGGTTTGGCCACGCAGCATGCGCGAGGCATGAGCAGGAAGAAGCAGCCGCTCAAGACGGGCGAGAAGGTGCTCTTCGGCGTGGCCGGGGCCTTCGTGGCCTTCGCGGTCATCGGCTTTGTCGCGATTGAGATCGTGGCCTCGCGCTCGGAAAAGCCCCTTTTTGAGATCAAAACGCATGCCGAGCTTACGCCGCTCGGCCACAAGGGGGAGCTGCTCTTTCGCAAACGCGGCTGCACGGAGTGCCATCGCGCGCTGCGCAACGGCACGAATGTGGGCGGACGCGGCTCGGATTTGGACGGCGAAGGCTCCAGGCGCAGCTTGGATTGGATTTATGCCTTTTTGCGCCATCCGGAGAAAACCTACGGGGCGCCGACCTTGGATCATGGCGCGCCGCCCAAGGCCGCTTCTTGGGTGGCCGAGCTTCCCGAGGAGGAGCTGCGCGCGATCGCAACCTTTCTATCGGAGCTCAAGGCTGAGCAGGGTTCCACCGTGGCGCCGTTGCCGCCTGAGGCGAACTCGCCGTTTTTGCGCTTTATGTCGCGCGTGATGGCGCCGGATTGGTGGAAGCAGAAATACCGCAATGTGCTGGAAGAAATGCAAGGCAAGGAGCAGGAAAAGTGAGCGAACGGGCCTGGCGCGATGAAGAGTTCGTGCGCTACACGCTTTGGTTCGTCTATGCGTGCGTGATCTACAGCCTCATCGGCTTTTCGTGGGGCGCGCTCATGGGCGGGATTCACGAGTTTCGCCACTTCGTGGATGAGCGCATGTTCGGCAAGCTCATCGTGCGCGCGCACACGCACATCAACCTGCTCGGCTGGGTGGAAATGGCGATCTTCGCGGCGGTCTACTACATCGTGCCGCGCCTGGCCGGGCGCGGGATTTACAGCGTCAAGCTCGTCAAATGGCACTTCTGGATCCACAACATCGGCCTTTTGGGCATGGTCGTGTTCTTCACAACCGCCGGGTATCTGGGCGGCACCGTGTCTGTGGAGCAAGGCCCCGCCGAGGCCGAGGCGGTCGTGCGCCCGTGGCTGCGGCTTGTGGGCGTCTTCGGCTCGCTTGTGCTGCTTGCCAACTGCATCTGGGCCTATAACATATTCAAGACATGTGCGGGATGGCTAGATCGTTTGCGGCAGTCCTCGTAGCGCTGGCACTGGCCGCCTGCGACCAGGTGGGTGGCGGCGGCGTGTTCATGCTCGGCAAGCCCGCGCCCGCCGTGCACACGAAGAAGCTTGCGGATGTGGACGGGGATCTTTCCAAGATCACGAGCTATCGCTATCCCGATCCGCGCATGTATCAGGTGTCCTTTGACGAAGCGCTCAAGCAGCACAAGCCCATCGTGTTGGAGTTCGCGACCCCCGGGCATTGCACGCAATGCGACAAGCAGCTTCAACTGCTCAAGGTTCTGCTCAACGAATATCAGGACCAGGTGATCTTCCTGCACATGGATCAATACTACAACCCCGAGGCTTATACAGCCTTTCAAGTGCGCGGCGAGCCTTGGACCTTTGTCATGGATGCAAACGGCATCGTGCGCGCGGTCTTTCCGGGGCGCGTGCTGTATCAGGAGCTCAAGCCCGTTTTGGAACAAGTGGTGGCCGAAACGGCGCACAAGGCGCCGGCGGTCTCGCACAAGGCTACAAAGAAGCCCTCGGCCTGATGCCGCGCGAGATCAAGGCCGCACTCGCACCGGATCGGCGCGGGATCGTTTGGGATCTACTGCTTTATGTGCCCACCGTAGGCTTTTTGTGGCTGTATGGACTGCGCTTTTGGTATGCGGGCACGCAGCAATGGCTCGGCTATTTGCTCATGTTCCTCGGCACCTTCTTTCTCCTTGCCGGTGCGCATCGCATCGCGGGGCGGCTGTTGCTGACCGCCAAAAGCCCTGTGGCCATTGAGATCACCAAAAAGGCCGTGCGCCTGCATCTCAAATCGGGCGAGGTGCTTTCCCTGTTGCGCGATGTGCGCTTTTATCCCGATGCGGCCGACCGATCCTTCGGGCTTTCGGGGATAGATGGCACGGGCGAGCGGCACCAGTTCGTGATCCATCGCAATCAGCTCGGGGACAATTGGGAAGCCGTGAAGAAGGCGCTTTCGCCGTTTCGCGCCTGAATGGCCTTCAGTCGCTGATTCCCAGCATTGCGCGCTTGAGGTCTTCATCCGCAGGGTGTGCCCCGAACCACACCGCAAGAAGGGCGCGCTGAAAGTCTCGCCCCGGGATGCGGCCCAGCTCATGGCCGTTCCATACCACGCGGGTGCTGCCGTCGCGCAGGAAATCGAGATCCACGGTATCGCCGCGGTGGGCGTCTCCGAAGAACGCAATAAACGTCTCCAGTCTCTTGCGCAAAGCGGCCATCGCGTCTGGCGAATGGTTGCGCGCAAATCCCTTCCTCCATCCCTCTGCGATTCTTTCGCGATCCACATGGTGGAAGAGAAACACCATGCGTACCCGCTTGGGGCTAGGATCATCCAGAATTTCGGAAGGCGTGTGGGCCGGCCTCGCGAGATACAGGGCGCCCACATAGATGTCGAAGAATAGCTTGGTGCGCACGCCTGCCCCGTTCAGCCTCAGGGTTTCCCCATCCACCTTGATCACATTCGGAAGACGGACACCTTCCAGCTCCAATGCTGAGGCCTGCATGGAACAAGAGATCAGCGTGAGCATGACGAACAACCAATTCATAGCAATTCCTCCCCAACGGGCTGCAACCCATGCGCCGGTAGTCAAAGACGCTGGATGAGCGCCTCCAGCGCAGGCGAGCGATGAATCGGATGGGTGGCGGAGGCATCGATCGCCCGGAACGCCTCAGGCAAGCGCGCCAAACGCGCTTGCGTGGCATCGCGCACAGCCGGTGCAGGACGCACAGGCCGCGCAGGCGCACCGCCGCGGATCAGCGGCCGCAGCAGCGCCGTGGCATCGGAAACCTCCTCATCCGCAAGCGCGATCACATCCTCGCGCATGAGCCCCGCATCGTCCCAGCGCCGCCAAAGCTGCTTGGCACCCGGCAATGTGGCCTTGCCGGCGCTTTTTTTGCGCACGGGCCGGCCATCCACCTCCATGAGCTTGTAGGCGCAGTTGAGATAGGGCGCATCGGCCGAGACCACCATCTTCGTGCCCACGCCGAAGCCGCCGATCGGTGCGCCCGCCGCGACAAGCTCGGCGATGCGATACTCATC
>WFOX01000198.1 GCA_015487905.1 Mariprofundales bacterium | reverse complement strand
GCCGTCGTCCATTTGGAGAGCAGGCTTGGGGCGATCGTAAGCCGCCCGACGAGGCCTTCATAGGCGAGGGCGCCTGCCACGATCACGAGGTCGCGCCCAAGGATCGTGGCCACGAGCCACCCCGGCGCTTGGCCCTTGAGATACAAGGCCGCCCATGTGCTGGCCAAGAGGATTTTGTCCGCAATGGGATCCAGCCAAGCGCCCAGCGTGCTGCGCTGCTGCCACCTGCGCGCGATCCAGCCGTCCAAGCCGTCCGCAGCGCCTGCCGCGGCGGCGAGCGCAAGCGCGATCCAGGGCCTGTGTGCAAGCACCGCCATCGCCACGAACGGCGCAAGCGCAAGCCGCAGTAGCGTAAGGAGATTCGGAAGCGTGAACCATGAGGCACTCATCGCGCTTCCAAGCCCAAGGGCACTTCGGAAAGCGCCCAACCCGCATCGCGAAGCGCGCGCTGCAAGCGTGCAAGCGCATCCGGCTCAGCAAGCTGCAACCGATAGGTGATGCCCTCGCTGCCGATGCGGGCAAGCGAGGCCTGCACGCCCGGCACCGCGGCGAGCAATTGCGAGGTTTGCGCCCAAAGCGCGTTTGTCCATGCGCGGGCGAAGCGCAGGCGCATGCAGGCCCAGGGGCCTTGCGACGAAGAAGCAGCCGCAACGAGCAATGAGGCGCCCATGCGATCACGCAGACTCATCAGCACAGGCGCAAGCGCTTCGTGCCAGAAGGCGGGATCGCTCAGCCGCGCTTCCTGCGGGACGGGGATGCGTTGCTCTTCCTCTTGCTTGTCTGTGGCCAGCACAAGCTCCCCGCGGCGCACATAGGCCGTAAGGCGCGCAACAGGAGCCTCATCTGCTTCTGCGATGCCGAGCTCGCGGGTGAGCAAGGGGATGGCTGTGCGCGCCGCTTCCTCCCAATCCGGTCGCGGCCCGAACGCATCCAACACGCGCACGCGCACGCCAAGCGGCACCGGCTGCGCAAAGAACGGCACCGCGTGGGCGCGCAGCCACGCGAGCACCGCTTGTTTGCGAAACACCACGCGCACGCCTTGGTTTTCCAACGGCACCACGCGCGCCACGAATCCCAACGCCATGGCTTGCGGGGGTTGCGCCCCTTGCGGAAGCAGGCGGCGCCAAAGAAGCGGCAAGGCCTCTTGCGCCGCTTGCGCCGGCGTGCGCGGCTCTCCCTGCGCTTGCGGCGGCAGCTCTATGGTGAAGCGCGGATCCTGCTGGGGCGCAGCCGCAGCGCATGCCGCTCCAAAAAGCCATGCGCCCAGCCAAACCGCGCCGCGCAAGCTCACTTGATAACCCGCAAATGGCGCACGCGCCTTGGCTTGGACGGTTCGGGCGAATGCTCGTTTGTGTCTGTTTGCGCCTTTTCTTCTTCCGATCGCGCTTGCTGCGGTTCCTCGGGCTCTTCGGCCGCAGAGGCTCGCGCTGCCTGCGCCACGGCGCGGATGATCTCGGGCACATCGCGCTCCCAGACCACGCCCGTTTCCTGCTCGCGGCCGGGCACATACATGGCCCAGATGCGCCGCATCGGGATGCGGCATGGATAGGGCACGCCGCCGAAGCTGAACTCGGATTCAATCGCATCGGTGCGGATGTAGATGGGTTGCGGCATGCGCACATTGAGCACGAGCCTGAGCGCCGGATCGCCGCGGAAGCGCTCAGGCACCTCCACATCGTCGCCCGTGGCATCCACGACGATGTAGATGCGTCCGTGGCGCTGAAAGAACTCGCGGATCTGCTTCGCCTTCGCCGCGTCCGAGAAGTCCGTGGGCATGCTTTGGCCTCCTTCTCGGCGGCAAATCTATCGGCGGTTGCGCCCTTGAACAGAGAGAACGGCGGCGAAGCGGCCCTGTAAGCCGGGTTCTGTTCCCGCGCACGGGGGCGCGGGCGGCGGCCATTCCTCTAGGCCTGCCGTTGCCGACAGGCTCAAGCGGCCAACCCGGAGGCATCGCGCGGGCCACGCTCAAGCGCCTCCCTATTCGGCCTTGCTGCGGGCGGGGCTTGCCGTGCCCTGCACCGTCACCGGCGCAGGCGGTGGGCTCTTACCCCACCGTTTCACCCTTACCTGCAAGCACGGCTTGCAGGCGGTCTGTTTTCTGTGGCGCTTTCCCGGGGGTTGCCCCCCGCTGGGCGTTACCCAGCGCCCTGCCCTGTGCAGCCCGGACTTTCCTCGGCGG
>WFOX01000197.1 GCA_015487905.1 Mariprofundales bacterium | reverse complement strand
GTTTGCGAGCATCGGCATTGACACGCCCGAGGATCTCGCGCGCGCAGAGGCGCAGATGCGCGCCATAGCCCGGCAAGGCGTGCGCAAGTAGCCTTGGGCAACCATTTTCAAAGGGGTGTGTGGATTGCAACGAGAAGAAGTGCTGGCCATGTATGAACAATCTGGCGCGCTGTTGCGCGGCCATTTCGTGCTCTCAAGCGGCAGGCATGCGGACACCTACCTGCAATCGGCGCTCGTGCTCATGGATCTCGGCAACGCGGAGCGGCTCGCGCGTGCGCTCGTGGAGAAGCTTCCCGCGGGCTTTGCCTGCGACTATGTCTGCGCGCCGGCGATCGGCGGGCTTGTGATCGGTCAGGAGGTCGCGCGGTTATTGAAAAAGCCCTACATCTTCACCGAGCGCAAGCATGGCGTGATGCAGCTGCGCCGCGGCTTTCGGCTCTTTGCGGGGGCGCGCGTGCTGATCGTGGAGGATGTCGTCACCACGGGCGGCTCGGTGAAGGAGTGCGCGATGGTCGTGGATCGCGCAGGCGGCCGGGTCGTGCAAATCCTGGCGCTCGTGGATCGCGCGCCTGAGACCGACAAGGGCTTCCCCGCGCCGTTTGCGGCGCTTTTGGATCTCTCCGTGCCGAGCTGGGCGCCTGAGGCATGTCCGCTGTGCCGCGATCCCGAAGCAGGGCCGCCCGTGCGCCCGGGAAGCCGGCAGGCATGAGCGCCAAGGGCAAGGCCAAGGAGGGGCGCGCGCGCAGCCGGCGGGGCGCTGCATCGGCGAAGAAAGAAGAAGCCAAGGCGCTGCGCTGCTTTCCGTTCGGGGGCGTGGGCGAGTTCGGCAAGAACATGATGGTCTATGCTTGGGGACGCGACGCCGTGATCGTGGATTGCGGCGCCACGCTTCCTGAAGCCTCGCACCACGGCGTGGATGCGGTGGCACCCGACATCTCGGCGCTCAAGGAAATGAACCTGCGCCTGCATGCGATTTTGCTCACGCATGGGCACGACGATCATGTGGGCGGGCTGCCGTTCATCTGGCCGGAGCTTCGGCTTCCGATTTACGGGCTGGAAGCCACGCTCGCCGTCGTGCGCAAGAAGATGGAGCACTTTGGCCATCGGCCGCAGCTCAAGCAGTTTCCGAAGCTTGGCCGGCGCACGCGCATCGGGCCGTTTCTCGTGGAAGCATTGCCGGTGACGCACTCCATCATGGATGCAGCAAGCCTCGCCATCAAAACGCCGCTCGGGATCGTGGTGCATACGGGCGATTTTCGCTTTGATCCCACGCCGATTGACGGGCGCGCCACCCCCTTGCATCGGCTTGCGCAGTGGGGGGATGAAGGGGTGCTTTTGCTTGCCTCGGACTCCACGAACGCCACGCGCCAAGGGGCTGCGCCTTCCGAGCGCATCGTGGGCCCCACACTTCGGCAAGTGATTGCAGGTGCTCAAGGGCGCGTCTTTGTCACCACCTTCGCCTCCAACATGTATCGCGTGCAGCAGATCGTGGATGCCGCGCATGCCTGCGGGCGCAAGGTGGCGATTGCCGGGACGAGCTTGGAGCAGACCTTTGCGGCCATGCGCGATCTCGGGCGCGTGCATGTGCCGCCGGGGGCGCTCATCTCGCTCAAGGAGGCGACAGAGCTGCCACGCGAGCAGACGCTGATCATCGCCACGGGCTGCCAAGGGGAGACGCGCGCGGCGATGGCGGCAATCGCCCAGGGACGCCATCCGCTCATCAAGATCCAGTCCGGCGATCTCGTCGTCTTTTCCTCCAGCGTGATTCCGGGCAATGAGCGTGCCGTGGCGCGGTTGTTTGACCACATCTATCGGCGCGGCGGCCGTGTGGTGCATGCGGGGCAGGTGCCGAGCCTGCATGTCTCGGGCCATGCCTATGCGCACGAGCTCAAGATGATGATCCAGCTCACGCGCCCGCGCTACTTCATGCCCGTGCACGGCGAATACCGCTATCTCGTGGAGCACCGCGAGCTTGCGGTTGCAGCCGGCGTGCCGTTTGAACGCACGGTGATCGCTGAAAACGGCCAAAGCGTGGTCGTGGATGCGCAGGGCATCCGGCTTGGCGATCGCTTCCGCACGGGCGCCTTGCTCGTGGATGCCGAATCGCTGGATGAGATTGACGAGGTGATGCTGCGCGATCGGCGCAAGATCGCGCAAGAGGGGTTGGTTACGGCCATCGTCGTCATCGCCGCTGGCGAAGGCACGCTTTTGGGGCCGCCGCAGCTTGTTGCGCGCGGTGCCTTGCAAGCGCATGTGCAGGAGGAACTCCTGCGCGCCTGCGCCGAAGACCTTGCGCAGCATGTGGAGCAGATGGATCGCGAAACCCTGCTGGATCGCGAAGCCGCGCAGGAAGAGGTGCGTTTGTTCGTGCGGCGCTGGTTCCGCAAGCGCATCGGCCGCAGGCCGATGGTGCTGCCCGTCGTCATGGAGGTCTAGCGTTGCGCGCCCGGGCCGTGCGCGAAGGCTTTGCGCTGCTGGGCCTGGCGCTGCTTGGATGGCTTGCCCTTGCGCTTGGCCACTACGATGCGCGCGATCCCTCGTTTTTGCAGGCGCACGAAGGCCCCGTGCGCAATCCGGCGGGCTTTTTGGGTGCAGCCATTGCCGATCTTCTCTATCAAACGCTGGGCTTTGCGGCCTGGGGTGTGCTTGGGCTTGCCTTGGCGGGGCTTGTGCGCGCGCTTCGCGACAAGCGTCCCTGGCATGGCGGCGTCTGGTCGCTTGCTTGGGCGCCGTGGCTGATCCTCAGCGCCGCGCTTTTGGCCATGCACATGGATGCAGGGGCGCTTCCTGCAGGGGCAGGCGGCGTGATCGGGGCTGCGCTTGCGCAGGCCGCCCTGCACGCATTCGGGCGCGTGGGCGCCGAAGCTTTGCTTGCAGCGGGATGGCTGGCGGCATTGCTTGCCGCCGCGGGCCTTTCGCTGCGGATGCTGGCGGTGCGGGCATGGCAGGCGCTGCGGGCGCTGATCTCGCGGCGTCGCCCGCCGCAAGCCGAGCCGCAAGCGGCATGGGAGGCCGCGCCCGCCCAAGCGGTGCAGGTGGAACAGGTGGAAGATGAGCCTGTTGCTCATGCCGCGCCTGCTGCGCCGCGCGCCAAGAAGCCATTGCCTGCGCCTTCGCGGAAGGCGGCGGGGTATGCGCCGCCGCCGCTTTCGCTCTTTGCCGAGCCTAAGCATCAAGGGCGGCCTTCGGAGGAGGAGATGCGCGCGATGGCCGAGCGGCTCGTGCAGGCGCTTGGGGAATACCGCGTGCAGGGGCGGGTCGTGCATGTGCAGCCC
>WFOX01000196.1 GCA_015487905.1 Mariprofundales bacterium | reverse complement strand
GGTTTCCACACGGATGGCGGCAAGATCCCCCACCTGCACGATCCCGCTTTCTTTTTCCCAAACCGCACCGGTGCGCTGCGCGGCCGCAAGCTCCCAACGCGCCATGCGCGCGCTGAGGGGCCCCGGTGTGTCCAGAACATGCAGCCGCACTTGCGCAAGTCCGACTGCACGGCCTTTTTGCTCCAGCCGCATCGTTTGCTCCACCACGCCGCCCTCGCCGAAGCGCGGCGCCTCCACAGGCCGCACGCGCACCCCGGGCGCCACTTGTTGCGGATCGTCCACCGAGCGGCCGAGCGCATCCAAAAGCGCCTGCAAGACGATGCTGGCGCGAAGAATATGTTTTGCGGCCTGCCTTGCCGCCTCAATCGCCGCGGCGTGCTCAATCCACTCGCGCGCGGGGCTTTCTTCCGGTTCCATCGGCGCCACAAGCGGCGTTGGAAACGAAAGCCCGCCTGCAAGAGCCGGTTTGATTGCAAGCCCAAGCGCGAGAACAGCCCCGATGCAAACGATCCATGCTCGTTTGCCAATGTCATATATGCGCTCCATGTTGCGAAGGATATGCTCGCGGCGAATCCAGTTCCGGCTTTGGAGGATCACCCGCTTTTCCACCAAATCCACTTTGCGCCCGAAGAAAGACTCCAGCTCCTCACTCATCTGCAAAAGATCCCGAAACGACCAGACGACGCCAACCTCAGGCTCCACGAGCACATCCACATCGCTGTCCGCCCGGAAATCATCGCGCAGCACTGACCCAAACACGGCAAGCTCGCGCACATGCCACTTCCGGCAAAATGCTTCCAACGCCTTTTGCGAAAACTGCACATGCAAACCCATGCTGCATCTCCGCACCTGATCTTCCGTATCCAAGCCTGCTCGGAAACAAATCCAGGTGCAATCTTCCTGAGCGCATCTCCTCTCTTCCCTTCTTGCACGCCGGCCCGCCCCCGCCCATGATTGTCCGCCATGAAGAGGTGGCTTGCGGGTGTTTTGCTCGTCGCGCTTGCGACGAAGGCCGCAGCGTTTGAACGCTTCACCTGGCCAAACGGCCTCACCCTGCTCGTGGAAGAGGATGCAAGCGCGCCCGTGGCCGTGCTGGAGATCTGGGTGCGCGCAGGCGGGCGCGACGAGCCGCCCGGCAAAACGGGCCTGGCGCACATGCTGGAGCACATGATGTTTGAGGGCGGCAAGGGCCTTGCACCTGGCGAGTTCGCGCGCCGCATTGAGGCCTTCGGCGGGCGCGACAACGCCTTCACAAGCCACGACTACACGGCCTACTTTGAAATCCTGCCAAGCGACCACCTCGCCGAGGCCCTGCGGCTGGAGTTCGCGCGTTTTTCGGCCCTTTCGTTTCCGCGCAAGGTTTTCGCGCGCGAGAACAAGGTCGTGCTGGAAGAGCGCCGCATGCGGCTTGAGGACGATCCAAACAACCGCCTCTTTGAGGAACTCTCCGCCGCCGCGCTCAAGCTGCACCCCTATCGCAACCCCGTGATCGGCTGGATGCAAGACATCCGGCGGCTCACGCCCGAGGATGTGCTCGCCTTCTATCGCGCGCACTATGTGCCTGAAAACCTCGTCATCGTCGCCGTCGGCGATGTGCAGCCCGAGAAGGTGAAACAACTCGTGGATCAAACCTTCGGGCGGCTGCCCGCGCGCAAGGCGCCCGCGCGCTTCGTGCCCACGGAGCCCGAGCCGCTCGGTCCCAAGCGCATCACGGTGCGGCTGCCCGCAAAGGGGCGCGTCGTCGCCGTCGGCATCCCAGTGCCGAGCTGGCGGCCCGGCAAGAACGATCGCGAGGCCGCAGCGCTCGCGATTGCCACCGATCTGCTCGCCTCGGGCCGCAGCGCCTGGCTTGCGCGCGCGCTTGTGGATGAGAAAGCGCTTGCGTTTTCGGTGGATGCGGGCTACGACCCCTTCAGCCTCGGCGGCGATCTCTGGTATGCCTATGGGATGCTCACGCCCGGCACCACGCCCAAGGCCTGGCTGCAAGCCTTCTGGGCCGAGGTGCAGCGGCTTGCCAAGGGCGAGATCACGAACGAGGAGCTTGCGCGCGTGAAGCTTGCCGCGCGCGCGGATGAGGTCTTTGCGCAGGATTCGCTCTATGTGCGCGCGATGCGGCTGGGAAGGCTGGAAACGCTCGGCTTTGGAGCAGAGGCCGCCGATCGCTGGCTTGGGCTGCTGGCCAAGGTGCAAAAAGACGATGTCGCGCGCGCCGTGCGCCGCTGGCTTGTGCCCGACCGTGCGACGGTGGCGGTGCTGGAGCCTGTGAAGGAGAAGGCGCGATGAGGCGCGCGCTTGCCTTGGCCGCCCTACTCGCCTTGCAACCCGCCTTTACCCAGGCGGCAGCGATAGAACGCGCTACGCTTGCCAACGGCTTGGATGTGCTCGTTTGGCCTGCGCCGCGACCGCCCTTGGTCGCCATTCGGCTCGTGATCCCGGGCGGGCGCGCGGCGGAGAAGACCGACGGCGAAGCCGAGCTGCTCGCAGCGATGCTTTCGGATCACACAAAGCGCCACGATCATGCGGCCTGGGGCGCATGGCTGGATGCGCATGCGCTGCGCTTTTCCATCGGCACGGATGCGGAGTCGTGGACGGTGTCGGTGCTTGCGCTCAAAGAGGAACTTCCTGCCGCGCTGG
>WFOX01000195.1 GCA_015487905.1 Mariprofundales bacterium | reverse complement strand
GTGGAGCCATTGGATTCCCAAGGCAAAGGAGGAGAACCATGAGTGCGTTGGCCGTGCTGCTGCTTGTGGTCGCGGCGTTCGTGCTTTCAGGCGTGAAGATCCTGCGCGAATACGAACGCGGCGTCGTCTTTATGCTCGGGCGCTTTTGGAAGGTGAAGGGGCCGGGGCTTATCATCGTGATTCCAATTTTGCAGCAAATGGTGCGCGTGGATTTGCGCACGAAGGTGCTGGATGTGCCCACGCAGGATGTGATCAGCCGCGACAATGTCTCGGTCAAGGTGGATGCGGTCGTCTATTTCCGCGTCGTGGATCCGAAAAAGGCGATCATCAATGTGGAGGATTATTTCGTCGCCACGAGCCAGCTTGCGCAAACGACATTGCGCAGCGTGCTCGGCAAGCACGAGCTGGATGACATGCTCGCCGAGCGCGAAAAGCTCGGGCGCGATCTGCAAACGATTCTGGATGAGCAAACAAACCCTTGGGGCATCAAGGTCTCCAATGTGGAGATCAAGCGCGTGGATCTGGATGAATCCATGGTGCGCGCGATGGCGCGCCAGGCCGAGGCCGAGCGCGAGCGGCGCGCGAAGATCATCCATGCCACGGGTGAGTTGCAGGCCGCGGATCGGCTGGTCAAAGCCGCCGAAAAGCTCGCGAGCAGCCCGCAGGCGTTGCAGTTGCGCTATTTGCAAACGCTTTTGGAACTCTCCTCCTCGGGCACGACGCAAACGATCGTCGTTCCATTGCCATTGGAGCTCTTGCGCGGATGGATGCCGAAAGAGGGCGCGCCCAAGGCCTGAGCTTTCTTTGCGATGCGATGCTTGTGCGGCTCGGGCGCTGGCTGCGCGCCGCAGGCTATGACGCGCGCATCGCCACGAACGAGTCGGATGATCTGCTTTGGGCATTGGCACGCCGCGAGGCGCGCGTGTTGCTCACCTGCGATCGGGCGCTGGCTGCGCGTGGGGCGCCGGCGATGCTCGTGCCGCACAGACTGGAAGAAGCCGCCGCTTGGCTGGCCCGACGCCTCGGCGTGGATTGGTTGCATGCGCCGTTTTCGCGCTGCGTGGTTTGCAATGAGATGCTCGTGCCCGCACCGGAGCGGAGAGATGAGGCGCCGGCACCGGCAAGGGCGCGCGGCGTTTGGTATTGCCCGAGCTGCGAAAAGGTGTTTTGGCATGGTTTGCATGTCGCGCGCATGCGCAAGCGGCTTTTGGCCTGGCGCAAGAGCTTTCCGCCGGTGGCCTGCACGATGAGGTCTTGGTAGTAGCGGATGCGCTCCACATAGCGCACGGCGGCGATGCCATGCGCGTATCCGTGTTTTAGGCGGCGATACACGCGCCGATCCATGAGTTCGGGAAGCACCTCGGCGACATCGGCCCAGCGCTTGGGATCCAGCCCGCGCTGCTGCGCAAGCCCTTGCGCATCGCGCACATGCCCCATGCCGATCGTGTAGGCGGCCAGCGCAAGCCAGGTGCGATCGGGCTCGGGCACATCCTTGCCGATGCGCTTGTGCAGCCGCCAAAGGTAAATCGCGCCGCCCATGATGCTTTCGCGCGGATCAAGGCGATCCTTCACGCCGAGTTCGCGCGCGGCGCGTTTCGTGAGCATCATGATGCCGCGTACGCCTGTGGGGCTGGTGGCATAGGGATCCCAGCGCGATTCCACCCATGCCTGGGCCGCCAAAAGCCGCCAATCAAAGCCCGTGCGGCGCGCTGCGGCCTCAAAGTAAGGGCGATAGCGGCCAAGGCGCGTGCGCACGGCGCGCAAGAAACGGCGCGTATCCACATAATCAAAGAGATGCAGGTGCCCGAAGTAGCGCTCTTTCAGACGCTTGAGCTCGCCGCGTGCTTGATAGTCGCGCAAAAAGGCGCGCGCGGCCTCGGCAAGCGCGGCGGATCGTTTCGGAAACAGCCACGCCAGGCGCTGCTCACCCGTGATCGCAAAGCGCGGCGCAAGCTCAGGCATAAAGCGGCGCAAGGTCGCGACGATGTGCGAGTCGGCCACCGTGCAAGGAATGCGTCTCAGCCACACCTCGCGCAAGAGGCGGATCGTATCGGCCCCTTGCGCGCGCACGACGACAAGCTTCGGATATGTGCGTGCAAGCTCAGAAAGCCGCGCCTCATAGCTCGTTTGCGGCGCGACATAAATCGGCACCTGCTTGCGCGCTGCGTCCTCAATGGAGCGGATGCGCGGGCCGTCGCGTCGGCAAACGACCTCTTGATGCACGGCAAGATAGGGCGGCCCGAAGCGAAAGCGCTTGGCGCGCGCGGCAAGCCAGGTGATGCCGGCTGCGGCCAGATCCACTTCTTGCTTTTCCACGGCGGCGAAGAGATCCGAAAGCTCGTCAAACACGCGCAGCTTGATCTTCACGCCGAGGCGCTCGGCGAATGCGCGCGCAAGATCGTATTCAAAGCCCGCATCGCCGTTGGGGCCTTCATACCAAATCGTCGGATAGTTGCGCACGGCGACGATGAGCGCCCCGCGCGCCTTCACGCGCGCAAGCGAGTCATCCTGCGCCGCGCAGCCCGCGATCAAGAGCGCGAAGAGCGCCGCAAGTCCCCTCCACATGCGGAGGTTGTTAGCGCAAAGCGCATGGAGGCGCAAGCCCGGCTGCGCTACAGTTGCGCGCCATGAGCGCGATCTGGCGAGAGGGCGGCCCGTGCCGCGTCTTTCCATTCGGCGAGGATCAGCCGTTTTTGCGGGCGCACGAAGAGGTGCTTTTGCGCCTGCTTTGCATCGGCGAAGAGGAGCTTGCAAAGATCGCGCCCGAGGAGCTTGCGCGCCGCGCAGGCGGGCAGATTTCGCAAGCGCGCGCGGATGAGATCGTGCGCACGGCGCGCCTCGCCAGACTTCCCGGGCTTGGCAGTTGGGCGGCCAGATTGCTTGCCGAGGCGGGACTGGACGAGGCGGATGTGCGCAGGCTGGATGCGGAGGAGCTTGCCGCGCGCGTGAATGCGCGCTTTGGCTATCCGATTTGGAACGACGAGGCCGTGGCGCGCTTGCGCGCATTGCAGGCGCATTGGCGGGAGGAGGCATGAAGGGACGCTATCTCATCACGGGGGCTGCGGGCTTCATCGGTGCGAACATCGCGGCGGCCTTGGTTGCGCGCGGCGCCGAGGTCGTGGCCGTGGATGATTTTTCCGAGGGTGACTGGCGCAACCTGCGCGGGCTGGATGTGGAGGTGCGGGCGCTGCCCGCCGATGCGCCGGAGCTTTTGGAAGAGCTCGCGGCAGGCGCCTATGCGGCCGTCTTTCACGAGGCCGCGATCACGGACACGACGGTGGCCGATGCGGCGGCCATGCTGCGCACCAACACCGATGCGTTTCGCCGCTTGCTTGCCGCGGCGGTGGAAGGCGGCGTGCGCGTGATCTATGCTTCCTCAGCAGGGGTTTATGGGAATACGCCCGCGCCGAACCGCGTGGGAGAAAGCGAGCTTCCCGAGAATGTCTATGGCTTTTCCAAGCTCGCGATGGATCGCACGGCGCGCGCATTTGCGCGGCAGGCGCGCGCGCCGATCGTGGGGCTTCGCTACTTCAATGTCTATGGCCCGGGTGAGGAGCACAAGTTTGCGCGCAATGGCGTGAAGACCGCCTCCATGGTGCGCCAGCTTTATGAGCAGGCCAAGCAAGGCGGGCCGATGCGGCTGTTTGAGTGGGGCGAGCAAAAGCGCGATTTCGTCTATATCCGCGATGTCGTGACCGCCAATCTGGCTGCTCTTCGCGCGCCCGCATCCGGCGTGGCCAATGTGGGCACAGGATCTGCGCGTACCTTCAACGAGCTTGCGCGCGCGATCATGCAGGCGCTTGGGCGCGAGGTGGCGATTGAATACTTCCCCAACCCCTATCCGTTTTACCAAAACCACACCGAGGCCGATCTCACGGAAAGCCGCCGCCTGCTTCCGGGCTGGCGGCCGCGCTGGTCGTTGGAAGAGGGGGTGGCCGAGTATGTGCGTTTGCTTGAGGCCGGTCATCGCGGGCCTGCGCCTTGGGAGCGCGCATGAAGCGGCTTGTGGCGGCGTTGGTGCTGGCAGGCTGCGCGCACGAGCCGCTCATGCAGGGCAATGTATTGGATGCCGAGAAGGTGCAGGCGATTGCCCCTGGGATGACGCGCGCGGAGGTCGTGGAGCTGCTCGGCGCGCCCGTCTATGCGGATCGCTTGCATCCGCATCGGCTTGTCTATGTGGAGCTGCGCAAGCAGCATGGCGAGATGCGCAAGCGTCGCGTGATCGTCTATCTGGATGAGGCGGGAAGAGTCGTGCGCGTGGAGCGTTAGGCGTGGCGCTGAAACCGCCGGGGTCGCGTTCCAATCTCGCGCTTTTGGTTTCCGCGCTTTGGACGAGCGTGATGCTCGTGCTTGTGGTGGGCGGCAACGGCGTGCTCGTGGTGATCGTGTTGGGATGGTTTGGTATCGGCGGCGGGCTTGAGATGCTCGCGGAGCAAACCATGTGGCCGCATTGGACGCTGGTTGCGCTCGCCGTGCTGGGCGTGATCGTGGACGGTTGGATCTTTTGGCACCATCGCATGCAGCGCAAGCGCGCGCTGGAGCGCTGAACATGTCCGAGCAGCTTCACACCAGCGAAGTCGTAATCATCGGCGGCGGCATCACGGGTGGCACGCTTGCTGTGGCGCTGGCCGATGCAGGGGTTGCGGTGCTCGTCGTGGAGCGCGCGCAGCCCAAGCCGTTTTTGTCGTTGGGGCGTGATTGCCGCGTTTCCACGCTTTGCTTAGGCGTTGTGCAGGCATTGGAAAAGCTCGGCGCTTGGCCGGCCGAGCAAGCTGCAAGCGTGCGCGCGATGCAGATATGGGAAGGAGAGGCCGCAGGCGGCATGGAGATGCATGCGGCCGAGCTGGATGCGCCTGCGCTGGGGGCCGTCATAGAAAACCGTCATCTCGTTGCGGCGTTGCGCGCGCGCGCCGAGGCGCTGGGTGCGAGATGGCTGCTGGATGCGCCGGAAGCGCTGGAGTGCGGATTGGACGCCGCAAGGCTTCGGCTTGCAAGCGGTGCATGCGTGCAGGCGCAACTCGTCGTCGGGGCGGACGGTGCGCGCTCATGGCTGCGCAGACAACTGGATGTTGCCTGGCTTGGGCGTTCCTATAGGCAGGGCGGCATCACGGCCACGGTGCGCTTGGCCGAGCCGCATCGCGGCATCGCTTACCAACGCTTTTTCCCGACGGGGCCGCTTGCGCTTTTGCCGCTGGCTGGAGAAGAGGAGCGCTTGGCTTCCATCGTTTGGAGCGCAAGCGATGGCTTGGCGGAGCGGCTCATGCGCATGGACGATGCCGCGTTTTCGCAAGCGCTTGCGGAGGCGCTCGGGCCGATCGCGGGCGGTCTCGTGGAGGTCGGCGCGCGCGCGGCCTTCCCGCTTGCGCGCGCTGTGGCCGCGCATTGGGTGCGCCCGCGCGCAGCGCTGATCGGCGATGCGGCGCATCTTGTGCATCCGCTTGCGGGGCTTGGGGCGAACCTCGGCATCCGCGATGCGCTTGCGCTTGCGGACGAGCTTTCGCGCGCGCAGGCGCTTGGCGAGGATCTCGGCGCCATGGAGGTGCTTGCGCGCTATCGCGACCGCAGGGTGGCGGACATCGGCCTTGCGCTTGCGGGGTTGGAGGGGCTGCACCAGTTCTTTTCGCTGCGTTGGCCTGGGGTTTCGGCCCTGCGCGCACTGGGGCTATCGCTTTTTCACAACCTCGTGCCCGTGAAGGTTCTTGCCATGCGCTATGCCGCGGGGCTTGCCACCGATCTTCCGCTGATTTGGCGCTAGATGCCGCGCATTCAGAGGCTTTCCGAACATCTCGTGCGCAAGATCGCGGCCGGCGAGGTCGTGGAGCGGCCTGCCTCGGTCGTGAAGGAACTCGTGGAGAACAGCGTGGATGCGCATGCAAGCCGCATCGTCGTGCGCGTGGCCAAAGCCGGGATCACGCGCATTGAGGTGGACGACGACGGCTGCGGCATGGACGCCGAAGACGCACGGCTTGCGTTCGTGCGCCATGCCACAAGCAAGATTCGGCGCGAAGAGGATCTTTTGCGCGTGGAAACATGCGGCTTTCGCGGCGAGGCGCTTGCGGCCATCGCGGGGGTGGCGCGCGTGCGCCTGCACACGGCGCTTCTCGGCGCCGCAGAAGGGGTGGAGGCGATCTGCGAGGGCGGCACGGAGGCGCTCGTGCGGCCGGCGCCGCCCAGGCGCGGCACGCGCATCATCGTGCGCGATTTGTTCTTCAACACGCCGGCGCGACGGCGCTTTTTGCGCGCGCCGGCCACCGAGGAGGCCTGGATCGTGGAGACCGTGCGGGCGCTTGCGCTTGCGCATCCGCATGTTGCGCTGCGCTTGGAGATGGACGGGCGCGTGCGCTTGGATGTGCCCGTGCAAGATGCGCGCGCACGCGCCTGCGCGGTGCTCGGCGCGGACTTTGCGCGCGCACACGCCTTTGCCGAGCACGCGCAACATGGCGTGCAGGTCGTGGGCTGCTTCGGCCACCCCGCGCTTGCACGCCGCGACGCCGCGCGGCTTTGGTTCATCGTCAATGGCAGGCCGATCAAGGATCGCATGCTTGCGGCCGCTTTGCGCGCCGCCTATCGGGATCTCACGGAGGGCGAGCGGTATCCAGTGGGGGTGGTGTGGATCGTGTTGGATGCCAAGCTCGTGGATGTGAATGTCCATCCCACGAAACGCGAGGTGCGCTTTGCCAAGCCTCAGGATGTGCGCGCCGCCGTTGCCGCCTGCGCGCGCAAGGCCTTGGATGTGCTGGGGCGCACACCTTCTTCCCATGCGCCCAGCCCCCAAGAAGAGGCCCCGGCGCGTATTTCCGCCGCCGCCAAGCCCGTGGTGCGCTATCCTGGGCTAGATGCCGTGCAAACGGCGCTTTTGGAGGCGCGCGAAGCAAGCGCTTGGGGGGAGGGGCAACAACCTACGCGCTTCGGGCGCGCGCTTGCGCAGCTTCATGAACGCTTCGTGCTTGCCGAGACCGAAGATGGGCTTGTCATCGTGGATCAACACGCGGCGCACGAGCGCATCGTGTTTGAGCGCATGAAACGGGCGCTCGCGAAGGGCCGCATTCCTGCGCAACATCTCGCGCTGGAGGTGCATTGGCGGCCTGAGCCAGGGGAGGGCGCGCTTTTGGATGCGCGCCAGGATGCGTTGCAGGCGCTGGGGTTCGTGCTGGAGGCGCGCGGCGATGGCGCTTGGCGCATCCTCGCTGTGCCGGCGCCGCTTGCCGATGAAGATCCGTTGCAGCTCGTGCGTGAGGCCGTGCGCGCGCTTGCGGAAGGGGGCGAAGGCGCGCTTGGCATGGGGCTTTTGCGCAAGTGGTTCGCCGATCGCGCTTGCCGCGCGGCGATCAAGTTCGGTCGGCGCTTGTCCATTGCGGAGATGCAGGCCTTGCTGGATGAGATGGCTGATACGCCCAACATCGCGCGCTGCAACCACGGCCGGCCCACCTTCGTGCGGTTTTCGCTCGCGGAGATGGAGCGCTGGTTCCACCGATGAGCGAGGAGTTATCCGCGATAGCGATCCTTCGCGCGCCGCAGCGCCGCAAAGCAGGCTATGGGATCGTCCGCATCCACGCCGAAGCGCTTGGCGATCCATGCCCGCATGCTTGCATCCAGCGGCCAGAGAAAGGGATTGGTGCGGTGTTCTTCATCAAGGCGCCCCGGCACACTGGCACGCCCCTGCGCGCGGAGATGTTGCAGCTTTTGCAAGCGCGCGCGCACTTCGTTCGTGCGCGGCGAGCCGAGCGATGCGGCAAAGCGGAGGTTCGCAAGCGTGTATTCGTGCGCGCAATAGATGCGCGTGGTTGCGGGAAGCCGGGCAAGGCGCGCAAGCGATGCCCACATCTCAGCGGGCGTGCCCTCAAAGAGCCTTCCGCATCCTGCAAGAAACAATGTATCGCCCGAAAACAACGCATCGCCGATGCGAAACGCGAGATGCCCGCGCGTGTGCCCGGGCACGGAAAGCACCTCTACCTGCAAGCCGGCGAGATGCAAGGTTTCTCCGCCCACAAGGCCGTGCGTGCGCGCAGGGATCGCTTCGTGGGCGGGGCCGAGGACTTCGGCGCCTGCGGCCCTGCGCAAGGCGTGGTTGCCGCCTGTGTGGTCCCAGTGGTGGTGCGTGTTGAGCACATAAGCGATGCGCACGCCAAGCGCCTGCGCCGCAGCCAAAGCAGGCTCGGCTTGCGCCGGGTCCACGACGAGCGCCGCATCCGCGCCTTGGGCGTGCACGAGGTAGATGTAGTTGTCCGCAAGCGCGGGCGCGATGGCGACGCGGAATCCTTGATGATCCACAACCTGCATGGCAGCAAGGCTAAAAGGAGAAGCGCAGATGGATAAAGCGCGTTCGCATGGGCCTGTGATGGCCGCGGTGGTGGGCAATGTGCTAGTGACCGTGGCCAAGTTCGTGGGCTTTGCGCTTTCGGGATCCAGCGCCATGCTGGCTGAGGCGCTGCATTCGTTGGCGGACACGCTCAATCAGGGGCTTTTGTGGGTGGGGCTTGAGCGCTCCAAGCGCCGCGCCGATGCCGAGCATCAGTTCGGCTACGGCCAAGAGCGCTATTTTTGGAGCCTCGTTTCCGCGATCACGATCTTTTTCCTCGGCGGCGGCTACACGATCATGCATGCACTGGAGCAGCTTGTTGCAGGCGCGCATGCGCCGATGCATTGGAGCTCTTTGGTGATTCTGGGCGTGGCCTTCGTTGTGGAATCGGTCACCCTTGCGATTGCTGTGCGCGAGTTCAATCGCCAGCGGCGCGCAGCAGGCCGCAGCTTTCGCGAATGGCTCACCGAGACCCGTGATCCCACGACCTTGGCCGTGATGGTGGAGGACTCCGTGGCCGTGGTCGGCGTGGCCGTGGCCGCCCTTGGCATTTTTCTCGCCAAGCGCCTTGGGCTTGGCTGGTTTGATCCGGTGGCTGCGATCATCATCGGGTTGCTCATGGGCGCGCTCGCTGTGTTTCTTGCCAATCTGAACCGCGGCTATCTCATCAGCCATGCCGATGCTGATCTCAATGCCATTGCTGCGCAGGTTTGGCGCGCGGATCCGCGGGTGGAGCGCGTGGAGCGCGTGAACTCCATCGTGCTGGCGCCGGATTTTTCGCTGCTCATGGCCGAGGTGGAGCTGCGCGAAGAGGCCATGTTTGAGCATCTCAGCGATGAGGAGATCAAGCAGCTTACGCACTTTATGCAGCGGCTGGATACGATCCGTCGCGAGCTTGAGGGCGAGGTGCGCAAGGCCGCGCCGCGCGCGCGTGTGATCTTTTTGGAGTTCACATTGCCGGGCGGCAAAGACCCCATCCACCAAGGGGTGGACTTGGAGGAAACACAGCCTAAGATGGGCTCGGAAATCCCATTCCAAGCAAAGGAGGAAGGATCATGAGCGTGCTCGTGGGCAAGCATGCGCCGGACTTTACGGCCACGGCGGTGATGCCGGACGGCTCCATCAACGAAAACTTTTCGCTTTCGGACTACCGCGGCAAATATGTGGTGCTCTTCTTCTATCCGCTGGACTTCACCTTCGTGTGTCCGACCGAGATCATCGCCTTTGACCATCGCATTGAGGAGTTTGAAAAGCGCAATACGCAGGTGATCGGCGTGTCCGTGGATTCGCAATACACGCACATCGCTTGGCGCAACACGCCCGTGAACAAGGGCGGCATCGGCCCCGTGCGCTATCCGCTCGTTGCCGATGTCAAGCACGAGATCTGCCGCGCCTATGATGTGGAGGCGCCTGAAGGTGTCGCCTATCGCGGTTCGTTCCTCATTGACCGCGAGGGCATCGTGCGCCATCAGGTCGTCAACGACCTTCCGCTTGGGCGCAACATTGACGAGATGATCCGCATGGTGGATGCGCTTCAGTTCCACGAGGAGCACGGCGAGGTGTGTCCGGCCGAGTGGGAAAAGGGCAAGCCCGCGATGGAGCCGACACCCGAGGGTGTCGCGAAGTTCCTGGCCGAGCACGCCGACGAGCTCTAAGGGCCGAAAGCGCATGCGCATGGGGGCGGCTTTTAGGCCGCCCCTTTTCTTTGCGTCATCGCCTTGGCCTTCGTGCGACGAATGGACAAACCCAGAAAGGAGGATGGCGATGACGAACCCATACTTGCGCGCGATGGCGGCCGGTTTTTTGGCCACGCTCGTGCTTTCAGCGCTCATGGTGATGAAGGCGATGATGAACCTCATGCCCGCGCTCAATGCGATCCATATGCTTACGCAAATGAGCCATGCGATGCTCGGCACGCCGGCTTCGCCTGCGATCGGGTGGATGCTGCACTTTTTGATTGGCACGGTTTCCTGGGGCACCACCTATGCGTGGCTTAAGCCCAGGCTTTCGGGCGGCCCTGTGCAGCACGGCATGATCTTCGCAACAGGTGCATGGCTGCTCATGATGCTTGTCGTGATGCCGATGGCCGGCGCAGGGCTGTTCGGGTTGCGCTTGGGATGGATGGCGCCTCTTGCCACATGGATGCTGCACCTCGTCTATGGCGCGGTGCTCGGAAGCGTGGAAGCGCGGCTCAAGCCCGATGCGGGAGCTGCGGCTGCAAAGGCTGGATAGGCTCAGCCCTGCTGGCGGCGTAAGGCGCGGCGCACGAGGCGGAAGATCATGCCGTTCGCAGGCGGGGCGCGCAGGTGCGCAAGTTCTTCGGGATGCACCCAGCGGAAGGGCGCCTCCGGCACCATGCGCCTGGGCTCTACCTGGCAGGCGAAGACGAAGAAGCGACAGCGGCCGGAAACCGTCGTGCCGAGAAAGCGCCAGCGCGTGCCGACAAGGCCCGTTTCCTCGCGAAGCTCGCGCCTGGCGGCGGCAAGCGGCGTCTCCCCGGCCTCGCGCTTGCCGCCCGGCAATGTCCAGCAGCCCGCATGCGTCTGATCCTCGCGGCGGC
>WFOX01000194.1 GCA_015487905.1 Mariprofundales bacterium | reverse complement strand
TTTTGCGGCGGCTTGGGGCACCTCAAGGGCGGCGGCCGCATCCATGACCGCTTCCGCAGAAATGCCGCCGCAGGCGGCGATGAGCAATCGCGGTGCGCCGAAGCTGCGCTGATGAAAGGCGCGCAAGTCCTCTACGCTTGCTGCGGCCAGCGTTTCGCGCCGGCCAAGCACGGGGCGCCCGAAGCCATCGGGGAATGCGCTTTCCCAGTGCCGATCCGCAGCCCATTCCGGAAGGTCGTCTTCCACCATCGCCATCTCGGCGAAGATCACGCCACGCTCGCGCGCCCATTCTTCGGCTGGAAAGTGCGGTGCAAGCGCAAGCTGGCTGACAAGTTCCCAAGCCTCTTGCCAAGCATCGGCGGGAAACAGCGCATGCACGCAAATGCGCTCGCGGCTCGTCCAGGCATTCACGCCGCCGCCTAAGGCGTCCATCGCGCGCGCGAGTGCCTCCACATCCCAAGGCCCTGCGCCCTTGAAAAGCATGTGTTCCACGGCGTGGGCGAAACCGGCTTCGCGTTCTTGCTCATCGCGGCTGCCTGCGCGCACGAAAAAGGCAAGTGCACCCGTTTGCAGCGGAAGCGGCAGCGCCGCCACGCGCAAACCGTTGGAAAGATCCGCAAGCAGCGGGCGCTGCTTGAGGGATGCAGCCGCGCTCACGCTTCGGGGTCTTCTTCGTCTGCGACGGCCTTCATGGACAGGCGCACGCGCCCCGTTTTGCTGTCCACCTCCAGCACCTTCACGCGCACCTTCTGGCCAAGCTCAAGTTCGTCGCGCACATCCTCCACGCGATGCTTGGCGATCTGCGAGATGTGCACAAGCCCATCGTTGTTGCCGAGGAAGCGCACGATGGCGCCGAAGTCCATGAGCCGCACGACCTCGCCTTCATAGACGCGGCCCACCTCCACTTCGGCCGTGAGCTCCTCAATGCGCCGCCGCGCCTCCAGCGCGTTTTCCTCGCGTTTGGCGAAGATCTTCACAAGGCCGTCTTGTTCAATGTCAATCTTCGTGTCGGTTTCGTCGGTGATCTCGCGGATCGTTTTGCCGCCCGGGCCGATGACATCGCGGATCTTCTCAGGATCAATGCGCATCGTGTAAAGCCGCGGTGCGTATTTGGAGATTTCCGCGCGCGGCTTGTCAATGACCTTGAGCATCTCGCCAAGAATGTGCATGCGGCCCTCTTTGGCCTGCATAAGCGCCTCATGCATGATCTCGCGCGTAAGCCCTGCGATTTTGATGTCTAACTGAAAGGCCGTGACCCCGTTTTCGGTGCCCGCGACCTTGAAGTCCATATCGCCCAAGTGATCCTCATCGCCGAGGATGTCGGAAAGCACGAGATAGCCGTCGGATTCCAAAATCAATCCCATCGCGATGCCGGCCACGGGCCGCTTGATGGGCACACCGGCATCCATAAGCGCCAAGGTGCCGCCGCAAACCGTGGCCATGGATGAAGAGCCGTTGGATTCCGTGATCTCGGAGACGACGCGGATCGCATAGCCGAACTCTTCTTCGGAGGGGATCACGGGTTCTAGTGCGCGCTTGGCAAGCCGCCCGTGGCCGATCTCGCGGCGCGTGGGCGCACCGAGCCTGCGCACCTCACCCACCGAGTAGGGCGGGAAGTTGTAGTGCACCATGAAGCGTTCGCGCTCCACGCCCTCAATCGTCTCCATAAGCTGCATGTCCTGTTCGCTGCCGAGCGTGACCGTAACAACGGCCTGCGTTTCCCCGCGCGTGAAGACGGCCGAGCCGTGCGTGCGCGGCAAAAAGCCCACCATGCAATGGATCGGGCGGATGTCTTTGGGGCCGCGCCCGTCAATGCGTGCGCCGCCTTCCAAAAGGGCGCGGCGCACGATCCTTCGCTCCACCTCCTTCATCGCCGCGAGCACATCGTTGGGCGTGAAGGCTCCGTCTTCTCCCGCAAAGCGCTCTACGGCCTCGGCGTGCAATGCGTCCAGCGCTTCGCGCCGCGCTTGCTTTTCGCGGATTGCAAAAACCTCGCGCAACCGCTCGCCAAAGGCCTCTTCCACGGCGCGTTCCGCCTCTTCGCCGCCAGCAGGCGGCACCTCAATCTTCGGCTTGCCGGCGCGCGCGGCGAGTTCCTCAATCGCATCAATCACGGGCTGGAAGGCCTGATGGCCGAACCAAACGGCCTCCAGGATCGTCTCCTCGGGAAGCTCGTGCGCTTCGGCTTCCACCATGAGCACGGCATCGCGCGTGCCCGCGACGACGAGATCCAGCTCCGAGCGATCCAGCTCTTCGTAGGTGGGGTTGATCACGAACTCGCCGTCCACGAGTCCCACGCGCACACCGGCGATCGGGCCTTGGAACGGGATGTTGGACACGGCAAGCGCCGCCGATGCCGCATTGAGCGCCACGATGTCGGGATCGTGTTCATCGTCGGCGGAGAGCACTGTCGCGATGACCTGCACCTCGTGGAAAAAGCCCTTCGGAAACCGCGGGCGAATCGGCCGATCAATGAGGCGGCTTGTGAGCGTTTCCTTTTCCGTGGGCCGCCCCTCGCGCTTGTAAAACCCGCCGAGAAAGCGCCCTGCGGCGTAGATGCGCTCTTGGTAGTTCACGGTCAAGGGGAGGAAATCCACGCCCTGCAAAGGCTCGCGCGAGGCCGTGGCCGCGGCGTGCACGACCACATCGCCGAGCCTGGCCACGACCGAGCCGCCCGCTTGGCGGCCGATGCGGCCGGTTTCCAGCTCCAGCGTCATGGAGCCGAGCTTGGCGGATACCCTATGCACCTCAAACATGAACTCACTCATCGCATTCCCCTCGTATTGCAACGAAAAAAGGCGGCGAAGCCGCCGCCTTGTTCAGCCGCGCAGCCCCAGTGCGGATACGATCGCACGGTAGCGTTCAAAGTCGCGATCGCGCAGATACGCAAGCAGGCGCTTGCGCTGCGCCACGAGCTTGAGCAATCCGCGCCGCGAGTGGTGGTCTTTGGGGTGCTGCCGGAAGTGCTCCTCCAGCCTGCGGATGCGCTCGGTGAGCAGCGCAATCTGCACCTCCGGCGAACCCGTATCGCCCTCGCGACGCTGAAACTTCGCAATGATCGTGCTCTTTTCCTCGGGCGTGAGCGTCATGCCGCGTTCCTCTCCGCACAAATGGCCTTCGTCAAAATCGGTGGCGAACCTTATCGGCAAGCCGCCTTTTGCGCAACTTGGGCGCTTGGGCAATGCGCAAGCAATGGGCAGCCGCCGCAGCGCGGGCGTGCGCGGCAGAAGTCCTTGCCGAGCGCCACGAAGAGCGCGTGGTATTCGTTGAAGAGCTTGGCATCGCGCGGAAGCGCCGCATGAAAGCGCGCTTGCAGGTCTTCGTAGGTCGCTTCAGACGAAGCAAGCCCAAGCCGCGCAAGGATGCGCTTTGTGTAGGCGTCAATCACGAAGATGGGCACATCAAAGGCGTATAGCAGGATGGAGTCGGCGGTCTCAGGGCCGATTCCGTGCAAGGAAAGCCACTTGCGCCTAGCCGCGTCCGTATTGCGCCGGGCGGCTTCAGCCAGCGCCTCCATGCCGCCTTCTTCCAGCACGAAGCGCGCTACACCTTGCAAGCGCGCGGCCTTTTGCCGATAAAAGCCTGCGGGACGAATCCAGTCTTCCAGCATCGCGCGCGGCGCATGTGCGATCGCAGCCGGCGTAAGCGCATCGGCCTTTTTGAGCCTTGCGATTGCGCGCTCCACATTGCGCCAAGCCGTGTTTTGCGTGAGCACCGCTCCCACGACGACCTCAAACGGGGTCTCCCCAGGCCACCATCCCTGCGGGCCGAAGGCCGCAAAAAGCCGCTCGTAAAGTGCAAGCAGGCTCACGGGCGCAGGCCCGCTGCGCGGTAAAGCGCCATGCGTTCGCGGCGATTGAGCGGGCGAAGTGCGCCGGGTGGGTCGCGCTCGGGGTTGAGGCGGATGGGGCCGAAGCGCGTGCGGATCAGGCGCGCCACGGGATGGCCGAGCGCGGCCAATGTGCGTCGCACCTCGCGCCAACGCCCGCGCCGCAAGCGCACGCGCAGCCAACTGTGGCTGCGCGTTTCCACCTCCACGACGACCTCCCAAGGCTCGCTCAGCTCATTGCGCCCGATCGGCACGCCGCCTGCAAGCAACTGCGCAAGCGCCTGTTCGCTGAGGTGCCCGCGCACGCGCACGCGGTATTCGCGCACGATCCCGCGCGCGGGATCGGTGAGCGCGCGGGCAAGCGCGCCGTCGCTCGTAAGCAGCAACAGGCCCTCGGTTTGGAAGTCCAAGCGGCCGATGGACTGCACATGCGGCGCAATGGGAAGGTGATCGTAGATGGATGGGCGGCCCGCAGGATCGCGGCGCGTGCAAAGCTCGCCGCGGCGCTTGTGGTAGAGGAAGTGCTGATGCGCAAGCGGACGCACGAGGCGCCCATCCACGCGCACCTCGTCGTCTGGGCCTACGCGCGCACCAAGCTCTGCAACGGCGCCGTTGATCGTGACCCTTCCTGCGGCGATCAAGCGATCGGCTTCTCTGCGCGAGCCTACGCCGGCGCGGGCGAGATAGCGGTTGAGCCGCTCGCTCATCCTCCGAAGACGATCTCGCGGCGCACCTTCTCCGAGGCTTCCTCGCCGAGCAAGTGGCGGATGATGGCCAGCGCGAACGGAATGGCCGTGCCCGGGCCGCGGCTTGTGATCACATTGCCGTCGGCGACGACGGGCTCTTCCAAATAAGCCGCGATCTCGGGCTCTTCAGCGCGGATGTCCTCTTCGCATCCCGGATACGAGGTGATGCGCCGTCCTTTGAGCACGCCTGCGCGCGCAAGCGCCACAGGCGCGGCGCAGATCGCGGCCACGAGCTTGCCGGCCTCAAAGGCGCCGCGCAGCGCGCCTGCAAGCCCTGCATGGTCGCGCAAGGTGTGCGCATTCGGAAGACCGCCCGGCAGCACGATGGCGTCCCAGTCGCGGCCGAGCATGTTGTCCAGCGCCGCATCCGGCGTGATTTCCACGCGCGAGCGGCCGCGTGCGGGCAGCCCGTCGGGGGTGGCCGTCGTCACATCCAGCTCGGCGCGGCGCAGAAGATCCACGACCGAGAGCATTTCCACCTCTTCCACGCCTTCCGAAAACGGCACAAGCACCTGCTTCACGATGCGTCCTCCTCCATCTCGGACTTTGGAGAAGGAGGATTGTTCCGAAGACAGGATCCAAATGCAAGCGCGCAGCAAAAAAGAACCGGGCGCCGTGCGGCGCCCGGTCCCACATCCCAGGGAGGAGGAGGGTGCGTCCATATGAGGCAGGCGACCGTCGCTGGCCGCCCCGGGAGGAGGGGTCCGAAGCCGAGCGGGGAGGGAGGGGAGGAGGGAGCCTCGGCTTCGGACACTCGCAACTATAAGGATAGGCGCTGAGCAGGCCGTGAACCGATTATGAAGCAAATTTCATACGGGAACGCAAGCGCGCGCCAAAACCAGCGGCGATCACAAAGGCCGCCGGCACGCCGAAGAGCGTGATCGCCGTCGCGAACAAAAGCCCCCACGAAAGCGCGAGCGCCATCGGCGCCACGAACGGATCCAGCCCGCCCCAGCCATAGGCCGTGGGCATAAGCCCTACCACGGTCGTAAGTGTAGTGAGCAGCACGGGCCGCAAGCGCCGCAAGCCTGCCTCATAAGCCGCCTGCGCGGCCGGCACGCCCTCGCGCAACCTGCGCTGCATCACCACGGCGATCACAAGCGCGTCATTCACGACCACGCCCGTGAGCGCCACAAAGCCCATGAGCGCCATGAACGAAAGCGGCTCCCCGTGCAGGAAAAAGCCCACGATCACGCCGATCAAGCCGAACGGCACGGCGAACAGCACCAAAAGCGGCCATGCGAGGCTATTGAACTGCACGGCCAAAATCGCGTAAATGCCTGCAAGCGCAAACAAAAAGCTGAACACAAGCCCGCGCACGGATTCCTCGCTGCGCTCCTGCTCGCCGCCAAGGTGAAAGCGCACCTTGTCCGCATCGGGGCCGAGCCATTCCTTGGCATGCTTGCGCACAAGGCGATTGAGTGCGCGCGAAGTGATGCGCTTGGGATCCACCTCGGCCGAGACATAAAGGATCCGATGGCCGTTTTTGTGGTGGATGCTCGTAGCCCCCGGATGCTCCACGAAGCGCGCGATCTCGCCGAGCGGCACCGTGCCGCCGCGCGCATTCGGAATCTCAAGCCTCAAAAGCTCTTCAGGCGAGCGGCGCAGGCGCTCGGGATAGCGGATGGTCACGCGCACCTCTTCGGTGCCGTGGCGCAGCGTGGAGACCGTCCAGCCGTCAAACGCGGCGCGGATGTGCGCGGCGATCGTGGCGAGATCCACGCCCGCAAAGGCCGCAAGCCTGCGATCCACGACGAGATGCATTTCGGGATCGCCTGCGGCGAGATCGGTTTCCACCGCGAACACGCCCGGAATCGTTTCCAGCCACTTGGCCAACCGCGCGGCCACGCGCCGCATCGCGGCTTCATCGCCTTCCAGCTCCACCTGCAAGGCGCGGCCCACGGGCGGGCCGGGCTTCATCATCGCGAAGCTGATCTTGGCCTCGGGGAACATGGGCGGGATCTTCTCGCGCAGGCGGTTCATGATCGTATAAGCCGAGATCGTCCGCTCGGTAAAGGGAATGAGCACGACCTCCAGAAAGCCGAAGCGGTCGCCGAGCCGCTTGAGCGCCTCTCTGCGATCGGCGCTGTTTTCGCCCGCAATCGTGATCGTGGTCTCCAAAATCTCGGGCGGAATGAGCTTGCGCGCGGCGGCATCCATGCGCTTGAGCACCTGATCGGTTTCTTCCAAGGTCGTGCCGGGCGGCAGCTCCACGCGCAGATAAAAGCGGGATTC
>WFOX01000193.1 GCA_015487905.1 Mariprofundales bacterium | reverse complement strand
GAGGACATCTTTGACTTCTATGAGGCGGTCTCGGGCGCGCGCATGCATGCGGCCTACTTCCGCCCGGGCGGGGTCGCCAAAGACCTTCCCGATGGGCTTTTGGATCGCATCTGGGAGTTCACGGAGCGCTTTCCGGGCTATGTGGATGAGTATGAAACCTTGCTCACCGAAAACCGCATCTGGAAGCAGCGCACCGTGGATGTGGGCGTGGTGGACAAGGAGGCGGCGCTCGCCTGGGGCTTTACGGGGCCGATGCTGCGCGGCTCAGGTGTCGCCTGGGATCTGCGCAAGATGCAGCCCTATGAGGTCTATGACCGGCTGGACTTTGAAATCCCCGTGGGCAAAACGGGCGATTGCTACGACCGCTACCTCGTGCGCGTGGAGGAGATGCGCGAGGCGAACAAGATCGTGCGCCAGTGTGTGGAGTGGCTGGAAAAGAACCCGGGGCCGGTCAAGATTGACAACTACAAGCTCACGAACCCGCCGCGCCGGCTCATGAAGTCGGACATGGAGGCGCTCATCCACCACTTCAAGTTCTTCTCCGAGGGCTACCATGTGCCGAAGGGCGAGGTCTATCAGGCCGTGGAGCACCCGAAGGGCGAGTTCGGCGTCTATATCGTCTCGGACGGCTCCAACAAGCCCTACCGCATCAAGGTGCGCGCGCCGGGATTCGCGCATTTGCAGGCCTTGGATTACATGTGCCGCGGGCACATGATCGCCGATGTGGTCACGATCATCGGCACGATGGACATCGTCTTCGGGGAGATTGACCGGTGAGCGCGCCACGGTTCAGCGAGGCACGGTTGCAGGAGATTGAGCGGCTTGCGCGCCGCTATCCGGGCAGGCGCTCGTTGCTGCTGCCTGTGCTGCACATGGCGCAAGAGGACTTCGGCCATGTCGGTGAGGATGTGCAAAGGATGGTGGCCGAGGTCGTCGGCGTGCCGCTCATGTGGGTGAAAGAGGTCGTGACCTTTTACACGATGTTTCGCGAGCGGCCCTGCGGCAAGCGCCTTATTGAGTTCTGCACGAATGCGTCCTGCATGGTGAATGGCGCCTATGAGCTTTTGGACTACACCTGCAAGAAGCTCGGCATCCGGCCCGGGGAGACGACCGAGGACGGGCTGTTTACGGTGAAGGAGGTGGAGTGCCTGGGTGCGTGCGCGGGGGCGCCGGTCGTGCAGGTGGATCATGGCTCCTACAAGGAGCACGCCGATCGCGCCTGGGTGGATCAGTTGATTGAGGAAACCCGGCGCGAGGCGGAAGAGGAGCAAGGGCGATGATCCCGAAGGATCCCACCCAGGTGCGGCAGATTACGCTTGCGCGCGCGCGTATCCCGAACATGCGGCGGCTGGATGTCGCGCGCGAGCACGGCGCCTGGCGCGTCTTTGAACGGGTGCTCGCCGATCACGTGCCGCCGGAAACCATCGTGGATGAGGTGAAGGCCTCGGGATTGCGCGGGCGTGGCGGCGCAGGCTTTCCAACGGGGCTTAAGTGGTCGTTCGTGCCCAAGGATTCCGGCAAGCCCACCTATCTCATGTGCAATGCCGATGAGGGCGAGCCCGGCACCTTCAAGGATCGCGACATCATGCGCTTTGATCCGCACTTGCTTTTGGAGGGCATCGCGATCGCGTCCTGGGCGCTCGGCGTGCACGATGCCTACATCTACATCCGCGGCGAGTTCGTGGATGAGGCGCGTGTGCTGCAACAGGCGATTGACGAGGCCTATCAGGCCGGCTGGCTTGGCGAGAACATCCGGGGAAGCGGCTTTGATCTCCACATCACCGTGCATCGCGGCGCGGGCGCCTACATTTGCGGTGAGGAGACGGCGCTCATTGAATCCGTGGAAGGAAAACCGGGCCGGCCGCGCTTCAAGCCGCCGTTTCCGGCCGTGGAGGGCTTCTATCGCTGTCCCACGGTCGTGAACAATGTGGAGACGCTGGCGACGATCCCCGTGATCATAGAACGCGGCGGCGCCTGGCATGCCGAGATCGGGCGCCCGAACAACACGGGCTGCAAGATCTTCTCGGTCTCAGGTTGTGTGAAGCGCCCGGGCAACTATGAGCTGCCGCTCGGCGTGTCCCTGCGCGAGCTGATTGAGGAGCATGCAGGCGGCGTGCGCGTGGGCACGAAGCCCAAGGTCGTGATTCCGGGCGGCTCCTCCGCGCCGTGGCTGACTGAAGAGCACTACGAAATCCCGCTCACCTTTGACGATCTCGCCAAGGCTGGCTCCATGCTCGGCTCGGGTGCTGTGATCGTGCTGGATGAGAGCGTGGATCTCGTGCGTGTCGCCTGGCGGCTGGCCAAGTTCTACGCGCACGAATCCTGCGGCCAATGCACGCCCTGCCGCGAGGGCACGGGCTGGCTTGCGCGGATTCTTGGGCGCATCGTGGAGGGGCGCGGCACGCGCGAGGATCTCAAGGTGCTGGAGGATGCAGCCGCGCACATGGCCGGGCGCACGATCTGCGCGCTCGCCGATGGCGCAGCCGCGCCCGTGCTTTCGCTCGTGCGGCTGTTTCCGGAGCTTGTGCATCAGCGCATCGTGGGGAAGGCGGCATGACGACGCTGTTCATCAACGATCGCGAGGTTTCGGTGCCTCCGGGCACGACGATTTTGGAAGCCTGCCGCATGCACGGCATCAAAGTGCCGTATTTCTGTTACCACCCCGAGCTTTCCGTGGCCGCGAACTGCCGCATGTGCCTTGTGGAGGTGGAGGGCTGGAACAAGCCCGCGGCGAGCTGCTGCACGCCCGTGCAGGAGGGCATGCGCGTGCGCACGGATACGCCGCGCATTCAGGAAGACCGCCGCATGGTGATGGAGTTTCTGCTCATCCATCATCCCTTGGACTGTCCGGTTTGCGATCAGGGCGGCCAGTGCAAGCTCCAAGACTACGCCGTGGAATACGGGCCTTCCCAAGGGCGCTACCGCGAGCCCAAGCGCGCGCTTCCTGACGGCGATCTCGGGCCGTTTGTCACGACCTGCATGACGCGCTGCATCCATTGCACGCGCTGCGTGCGCTTCGCCGAGGAGATCGCGGGCACGCATGACATGGGGGTGCTCTTCCGCGGCGACCGCATGCAGATCGCAGGCATCGTGGAAAAGGCGCTGGAAAGCGAGCTATCGGGCAATCTCCCCGATATTTGCCCCGTGGGGGCGCTTCTGGACAAGCCGAGCCACGATGTGGCGCGGCCCTGGGAGCTTACGAGCCACAAATCCACCTGCACGCAATGCCCGCAGGGCTGCGACATTGAGATCCTTTCGCGCAAGGAGAGGGTGATCCGCATCCGTCCCGCCAGGGACGGCGTGGAGCCGTTCATTTGCGATCGTGGGCGCTATGTCTATGACGCGTTTCGCTCGTCTGCGCGCATCCTTGCGCCGCATGTGCGCAACGAGGCGGGGGAGCTGGTGCCCACCGATTGGGATGCGGCCTTTGCGCGCGTGCGCGCGCTGCTTGCGGGCAAGCGCGTGGGCATCATCTTCTCGCGCGACTGGAGCATTGAGGGCATGACCGCGATTCGCCTCATGCGCGATGCGGTCTTCCCCGATGCGAAGGTGGCCTTTGACCTGCATCGGCGCGACATGCGGCCCTTTGCCTTTGAAGAGGGGCTGGCGATGCGCGTGGAGCAGATCGTCGCCGCCGATCGCGTCGTGATCCTGGGCTCCGATCTTCGCCAGCGCTTGCCGATTCTTGCCATGCGGCTGCGCAAGCGCGTGCGCGAGGGAAGGCCTGTGTGGCGCATCGGCTACATGCGCCATCGCATCAACATGCCGATTGAGCGCGATGCGCTCGTGCGCCCGCGCGATTGGCCTGCCGTGATCGCGCGCGCGATGGAGCAGGTGATGGATCTCGGCAAGACCGCGGCGGGCATGGAGGCATGGCTGGCCGCCGTGCCTGAGCGCCATGAGGCCGGCAAGATCCTCGCCGATGCGCTCGTGGAAGGCTCCTGCGCCCTGCTTGTGGGGGAGGAAATCCGCCAGCACCCCGATGCGGCGGCGTTGATTCATGGGCTGGACCTGCTCATGCGCGCTTGCGGTCAGGCCGAGCCCGAGCATGACGGGCGCAACCTCATCCCCGAGGGCATGAATGTCACGGCGCTCACACGCATCTTTGACGGCATGCGCACGAGTGTCGGCGAGATCTTCGCCGCGGCCACGAACGGGGAGTTGGATGCGATCATGCTCATCGGCTCCGATCCCGTGGGCGACGGGCTGTTCCCGTCCGCGGCCAAAGAGGCGCTCAAGCATGTGCCGCTTGTGCAGATCGGTGCGATCTCGGGCGAGATTTCCAAGTTCGCTGCGGTGCAACTGCCCGCGGCGGGCTACTTTGAGATTGACGGCACCTTCATCAACATGGAAGGGCGCGTGCGCGTCGCGAACAAGCCCTTGGTGTCGCTTGGGGAGGAGCGCCCGCTTTGGAAGGTCATGATGCGCCTTGTGCAGGAGATGGGCGCAGAACCCCCGGTCGTGAGCCTGGAGGAGCTGCGCGAGGCCGTGTGCCGCTGGATTCCCGAGCTTGCGCGCGCCTGGGAAGACGAACACATCTCCGATGAGGCATTGCGCATCCGTCCGCTGCGGCGCAAGAACGCCGAATATTTGCCGAGCTGGAAGCCGCAGATGCCGCTGGATCTCGTGATGCGCTATTCCATGTATCGCGAGGGCATGTGGGCGCG
>WFOX01000192.1 GCA_015487905.1 Mariprofundales bacterium | reverse complement strand
GGGGCTAGGAGCACTCCTTGTCGGCAAATATCGCCCGCATTCTTCCGCAGTCGGCGGCGAGATCCATCACGAGGCGCACGAGGGGCGCCACGAGCACGGCCTTGCGCGGCACCTCGGCATCGCGCCAGGCCCAGCCCACGCGCCGCCATGTGGCCGATGCGTGCCAGCCCAGAAGCAACAACACCGGCCAGCCGGAAAGCCACGGGAACAAGGCAAGTGCAAGCGCAAGCTTGAGACTGAAGGACGCGCGCACAAGCCAGCTACCGAAGCCGGGCGGGGCAAGCCCTTGGCGCACGAGCGCCACCTCGGCACGGCCGCGGCGCACGAACCAGCGCCAGATCGCCCTGAGATCCCCGCGCGGCGCATGCCAGACAAGGGCATCAGGCACGAAAAGAAGCCTTCCCTGCTCGGCAAGGCGCCGCGCAAGCAGAAAATCCTCGCCGCCCAGGCGCGCGCGCTCGTCAAGGCCGCCTGCGCGCAGGATCGCCTCCTTGCGGTAGGCCGCATTGAGCGTGGAGACCTCGGTGGTTTCCTGCACCTTGCCTTGCGCTTGGCGCAGGCGCGTAATCCCGCCGCCCGGAAAGCCGAGCAGAGATTCAGCCCAGCCGATCGCATTCGCATCCGAGGGCACGCACACGCCGCCCTGGGCGGCGACGGCGTGTTCGTCAGCCACAAGCGGGGCCACAAGCCTTTGCAGCCAATCGCGGGCGGGGATGCGGCAATCGTCATCCACGAAGACGACGAGATCATGGCGCGCATGTGCAAGCGCGAGGTTGCGCGCATGGGCGATGCCCAGATTGCGCACGGGATGCGGCACATATTCCACGCCCGCGATCGGCGCTGGCGCATCGGTTTCCTCCACGACAACGATCTGCACGGCTGCGGGGTAGTCCTGCTTGCGAAGGTCTTGCAAGAGCTGCGCAAGCATCGCGCGCCGATCGCGCGTGCAGATGAGGATGGAGATCGGCGGCAGGGACGGTTCGGTCATGGCCGTCCTCGCATGCGGCGAAGTTTCAGAAGGCAGGGAAGAATGCCGTGGGGATGCAAGGAGTGGGTGCGGTTCATGGCGAGGCGCTCCGTTTGCGGATGGCTGCGCGGATGCGCGCAATGCGCTGCTCCAGGGTCACATGCAATGCAAACGCGAGCAATGTGGCCGCCACGAGGGTGGAAAAGAACAGCGCCGCCCCCTGCTTCAGGCCGAATGCGGACGAGATCGCCATCGCCGTGATGACATGCACGAGAAACAAAGGATAGGACATGTCGCCAGCCCAGCGATCCAGCCGCGCGAAGATGCCCGTGCTTCCCCGCAACGGGCCGAGCGCCCAGACCACGCAGGCGGCCAGGGCAAGGGAGAGATAGAGGCCCATGCCCAGCGCGGCGGCATCGTTGCCATAAAGCCAGCGGCTGGCCAGCGCATGGAGCATGAACAGCGCTGCGGCCATCGCGCCAGCACGCCCATGCCCACGCGCCTGCCGGCGCTCGTGCAGCAACTGGATCGTGGCACCCAGCGCGAACGGAAGCGAGGCCGCAATGAGGGGAAAGTAGCGGTCGGGCCAGGGAAGGCCGGCGAGCATGGCCATCAGCGTTTCGGTCGCGCTGAGGGACAGCCAGAGCAGGATCGTCCATTCCCGGCGCACGAGCACGAGGGCCATGAGCAGGTAGAAGCTTAGCTCCACATGCAGGGACCATGCGGGCGGCACGAGCCGCACCGCGGCAAGCTGGAACTGGAGCAGCCCCGGATCCAAACCGAAGATCACCAGATTGGCCAACCAGTGGGGCAGATCGGGAGGAAGCCGCACCGCGGGGTTCAGAAATGGTCCCGTGAGCGGATGCACGAGAAAGATCAGCAATGTAGCCGCCATCACGCACCAGTAGGGCGGGTAGATGCGCAGGAAACGATTGACGAGGAAACGCCGCACGCCTTCGGCATCGGTGCCATACACATGCCGCAGCACATATGCCATCAGATAGCCGCTCAATGTGTAAAAGCCGAAGACGGCATAGGCGCCTGCGGGCCTGGCCAGTTGCGGCCAGAGGTGGGTGACCAGCACGAGCACGGCCAGGCCATAGCGGAACAGGCCGAACACCCGTGGCGACCTCAGCCCTGCATCAGAGCAGCCAGCGGCGGGCGCGGCTTCCCGCGATCCGGCCCCAGCTCCAGGCGCCGTCGCGCAGGATCCAAAGCAGCGCCATCGCGAGCGCCTCGCCCCAGCCGGGCTGCAT
>WFOX01000191.1 GCA_015487905.1 Mariprofundales bacterium | reverse complement strand
TTGCGCCAAACGGTCAGCCCGCTTGGCCTGTGCCGCTCGCTTTGCACGCGCCCAAGGGCGCGGCTTGGCGCGAAGACGGGCGCCTTGTGGCGGCGCGCATCCGCAACCTCGCGCGTGGAAAACGCCCCGAGGGCGAGCAATGGCAGCAACTGCGCGAGGTGCGCATCACGGCGGATGGACTGGTGCATACCCCGGCGCGCGAGCTGGCGATGAAAACCGCAATAGATCCTGAGACGGGCCGCGCAGCGGAATCGCAGCTTTACGGCTATGAGGCGCTGCGCGCAGGTCAGCGCTTTGTGGCCGTGATTGAAGCCGATGACGATGTGCCCGATGCATTGTTCGCGCGCCTTCGTGAGTGCTTGGCCGATACGATCGTGCATCTCGGCCGCTCGCGCGGCGCGCAATACGGGCGCGCGCGGGTTTCTCTTTGCGATGCCTTGATCTTTCCCGAGGAGGATCCCGCGCCGAGCACGAAGCTTGTGCTTTGGTTGCTCAGCGATGCGATGCTCGTGCGCGATGCCGTGCCGATCTTTGCGCCAAGCCCTAAAGATTTCGGCTTGCCTGGCGGTGAGCTTCTGCATGCCCATAGCTTCGTGCGCGCGCGCAGCTACGCGCCCTACAACGCCCATCGGCGCAGCTACGACGCCGAGCGTCAGGTGATCGCCGCAGGCAGCGTGCTCGTCTTTTCGTTTGACGAGCCCATAGATCCGCAAACGATCCCGCGCAGCTTCGGGCTTTGGCGCGAGGCGGGGTTGGGGCGCGTGGCCGTCAATCCCAAGCTGCTTGCGGATGAGCGCCCCGTTTTGGCGCCGGCCTGCGCGGCCGAAGAAGAGAAGGCGCCTGCGCGTCCGGCATCGGCGCTATTGGATTGGTTGGAGGCACAGCAGCGGCGCGCCGAGCGCACGGAGGATGTGCAGAAGAAGGCTGAAGCGTGGGCGCGAGAGCTGCT
Organism: Mariprofundales bacterium; assembly: GCA_015487905.1. Taxonomy (GTDB): domain Bacteria; phylum Pseudomonadota; class Zetaproteobacteria; order Mariprofundales; family S012-25; genus S012-25. The sequence continues at coordinate 2,363 of WFOX01000191.1, read as the reverse complement.
TGAGCATCTTTACAAGAACGCGAAACGCTTGGCGGGCGAGGGCGCGCCGCTTCCGGGCAAGACGCAATGGGGCCGCGTGCGCGAGCTTGCGATGGCGGTGGCTGATGGCGATGCGCTCGTGCAGGCGCTTTTCGGCGCCGGCGGCCCGATCAAGGAGGAAAACAACCCCGACTGGACGGCGAAGACGATGGATGAACAAGGCAAGCTTACGACCATCCGCGCTTGGCTGTATGCGCGCTTTACCGAGGCGCCCAAGCATCTGCGGGCCGAGCTTGCGGTGCAGCTTGCGCGCCGCATGACCGATGCCTTGGCGCGCCGCGAAGCGGAGGGGCGGCGATGAACATCCGGTCTCCGCATGTCCGCATCGCGCGCATCGTTTTGGAGGCCGTATCCCCGCTTTCGGTGGCGAGCGGCCGCGCGAGCCTGCGCTTTGACACGGCCGTGGTGCGCGATGCCAATGACCTGCCGACGATTCCGGGAAGCTCGCTTGCGGGCGTGCTGCGCCATCTCTATACGGAAGCGCACGGCGAGGCCGCGGCGCGCGCGCTTTTCGGCTATGCGCATCAGCAAGGGGAGAACGAGCGCGAGGATGCGCCTTCGCGGCTTAGCGTGAGCTGGGGTGCCGTGCTGGACTCCGAAGGCCGCGCCGTGGAGGGGCTTTTGCTCGGCAAGGAGGCGCAGCGATTGGATAAGGCCCCGTTGCTTGCGCTGTTGCGCCGCGAGGCGCCTGTCGCGCGGCGGCGCGTGCGCATCAATCACCGCGGCGCCGCCGATGCCGAGGCGCGCGGGCTGTTTGACCGCGTGGGCGTGCCGCGCGGCACGCGCTTTGCGTTTGAGCTGTTGCTGCAAAGCGACGATCCCGCGGCCTTGGACGAGGAGTGGGCGCGACTGCGCGCGCTTTTTGCGCATCCGGCGCTGCGGCTTGGGGGTGCAACGCGCGCAGGGATGGGGGAAGTGCGCTGCGTGCGCTGGCACGAGGCCGCGTTTCACTTCACGGGCGACGAGGGCAAAGAACATTGGCGGCGCTTTCGCAAGCTCGGGCGCAGGCTGGACGAGGTAGAGGGGATGCAGCCGCAAGACCTGCATGCGGCGACGCGCGCCGCAGGTTGGAAGCGCATCGTGCTCAAGCTTGCGCCGGAGGCGGGCTTCCGCGTGGGCGGCTTGGGAGGCGGGCCGCTGGGCAACTACGGCGATGACGCGCCCGATGCCACGCCCCACCACGAGCCTGTCGTGGTGTGGAAAAACGGGCGCGCAGAGGTGCGCTGGAAGCAGCCTGTTGTGCCCGCAAGCGCACTCAAGGGCGTGATTGCGCATCGCGTCGCGTTTCACGCCAACCGCTTGGCGGGCCGCTGGGGCCAGGATGCGCCCGTGGGCGAGGATTGCCCGGAGGTGGCGGCGCTCTTTGGCAAGGCGGCGGGCGCGCCCGATGCGCACGCAGGCCGCCTGTTCTTCACGGACATTTGGCTCGGCGAGGACATCAAGCCCCATCTGATCACGCATGCGAGCGTGGATCGCTTCACGGGCGGCGTGCGCGAGGGCTTGCTCTTTCGCGAGGAAGTGCTTTGGGGCGGCAAGCTTGTTGGCCATATCTGGCTGCACGAGGCCGCGCTTGCAGATGAGGTGGGCGAGCGCGCGCGCAAGGCGCTTGCGCTTGCGCTGGACGATCTCGTGCAGGGACGATTGGCAATCGGCGCCGATGCGGCGGCGGGGCATGGATTCGTGCGCGGGCAATGGGAGGAGGCCGATGGCTGAGTTCGCTGCGCTGGCCGAGCTTGCCAACAAGGTGCTGGCCGAAGTCGGGCTTGGGAAAAAGACCTTTTCGCCGCGGCGCATAGAGGTGTCCACGGATCCGATTCAAACGCCTGAGGAAGCGCTTGCGCGCCTGCGCGCCTATGTGGATGCGGGCGCGCAGGGTTGGGTCGCTTGGCAAAGCGGGATCATGGTCTTTGCAAAAGGACGCGCGCGCAGCGTGCCCGAGGATTTGGGCCTGCCGCTATCGGCCGAGCTTGCGCGGAAGCACGAAAGCCTCACATTGCTTCCCGACGGCGCCGGCGGCTGGCTTGCGACCACCGTGCGCGAGGTGCAAGAGGGCGGCAAGCCCGCGCTTGCGGATGAGGTGGAGCAGCTTTGCCGCGACGAGGGCCTCGGCAAGCTCCGCTATGTGCGCTATTGGCGGCAGGAGGAGGGCGCGATCGGCTTTGCGCCGGTTGCGGTGCGATTCGTGGGCTTTTCTTCGGAGGGCTAGGCATGGCGAAGCAAACGATTTCGGCCATCTATGCGCCTTACAACTTCGTGCCGCTGCATGAAAAGGTGTTCGTGCCCGCATGGGCCGAGGAGGTGAGCCACGATCGGCCCTTTCAAGA
>WFOX01000190.1 GCA_015487905.1 Mariprofundales bacterium | reverse complement strand
GCGCTGCTCAACTCGGAGCCGGTGCAAAAGATCCTCAACGACAAAAGCCGGCCCTATCACGAGCGGACGAAGGCAGCTCTGCAGCTCATTCTGGATCGCGTGAAGGAGTTTGACGCAGGTTCGCGACGCCAGTTCCTGCGCGACCAGAATGTGCCGACCTTTGAGCAGCTTCAGATCCTTGCGCCGCAAATCGTGGAGCTGCAACGCTCCGGCAAGGATCTGGAGGAATACATTGTCGTCGGCGACAAGATCTACAAGGCGAGCTTCTTCAACATCGTCGGCAAGAACCCCGACGGCTCGCTCAAGGTTGTCGGCAAGCAGCCGTGGTGGGATGTGGGCTACACGGTCGCGGTGCTCTGGTTCGTCGTCTTTTCGCTCGGTGTGGGCATCGCGGTCAAGCGCCTGCCGCCGATCACCTGGCAGCCCAAGTTCCGCCACTAAGGGAGGTGAGGCATGATTGATCTGGACAATGCGCCGCTTGCAGCGTTCCTCGTGATTGCGATTGCGTATCTGGGTCCGATTGCGTATTCCTTCTTCGTGGACAACTACAAGAAGGACGCGCCGGATCCGCGCAAGATCAAGTTCTAAGCCACGAGGAGCGAAACACGAAAAGGGGCGCGCGCCATGCGCGCCCTTTTTTTATGGATGCGCAACCGCAGAAGGGAGTGGGACAAGCAGCTTGCCGGTAAAAACGATGCGCGGCTAGATGCGCTCGGCGATGGTGGTCATCACCTTGGCGGCCAAGCGCATGAGGGTTTTGACCGGATCTGGAAGTTCGGCTGCACCGAGGCTGCGCGCAAGCTCTGCATGGCCGCGCTCGTCTATCTTCATTTGCTCTACGATCGCGCGGCTGCGGCGATCGGCTTCCGGTAAGCGCCGCAGGTGGCCGTCCAGATGCGCTTCCACCTGCCGCTCGGTCTCTTCAAGAAAGCCGAGGTTCCAACGATCGCCAAAGAGACCCGCCGTCATGCCGATGGCCAGCGAGCCGAAATACCAAAACGGATCCAATAGCGAAGTGCGCCCGCCCAGCTCCTCCACGCGGCGGCGGCACCAGTTGAGGTGATCCGCCTCTTCTTCGGCCGCCTTGCGCAAGCGCGCGGCGATGGCGGGATCGCGCGCCGTGATGCTTTGCCCTTCGTAAAGCGCTTGCGCACAGACCTCGCCTGCGTGATTCACGCGCATCAGCGCAGCCGAAAGCCGCCGCTCGGCCTGCGTAAGCGGGCGCGCGTCCTGCACGCCTTCCGCAGGATATGGGCGCGAGGAAGGCTGCTTGCAAAAGACGAAAAAGAGCGCCCGATCCATCTCCGTGAGCAGGGCGTCCCAAGGCTGCGTGCGACGAAATGCGCTTGGCATGGACGCGATGATTGCCCGGCGCAGCGCCTGAGGCAAGCCTTGCTTGACACGGACGCCTGTGGGTGCATGCTGCGGCCCCAAGGCCGGGGTGGCGGAATTGGTAGACGCGGCGGACTCAAAATCCGCTGGGCCTTGCGCCCATGAGGGTTCGAGTCCCTCCCCCGGCACCAGAGTTTCTTCCCTGGCTTGCAGGTGGTTGCGCAATGCGGCGCCGAGCGCGCTGGTCGGGGAGACGGCTTTTTCTTAGCATTCGCAAAACAAGGAGGCGAAATGGCCGAGGGGCACGCGCACTCCATTCCGCTTCTGCTTACCTTTGACGATGTGCTGCTCGTGCCGCAGGAAAGCCGTGTGCTGCCGCGCGATGCGGATCTTGCCACGCGCTTTTCGCGCCGCATTCGCCTGAACATCCCGGTGGTGTCCGCGGCGATGGACACGGTGACCGAGGCCGCGATGGCGATCGCCGTGGCGCAGGCAGGCGGCATCGGCGTGATCCACAAAAACCTCTCGCCCGAAGAGCAAGCGCAGCATGTGCGGCGTGTGAAACGCTATGAGGCGGGGGTCGTGCAGGATCCGCTCGTCGTCCATCCCGACACGCCCTTGGCCGAGATCCGCCGCCTTGCGCACGAAAACGGCTTCTCAGGCTTTCCGGTCGTGGATGACGAGGGGCGGGTGGTCGGCATCATCACGCACCGCGACATCCGCTTTGAGCGCGATCCGATGAAGCCTGCGCGCGAGATGATGACGCCGCGCGAGCGGCTCATCACGGCGCCCAAGGGCGCGGATCTGGAGACCTGCAAGGAGCTTTTCCGCCGCCACCGCATTGAGAAGATTCCGCTTGTGGATGAGAAGGGCCGGCTTGCGGGGCTCGTCACGGTGCAGGACATTGAAAAGTCCGAGGCCTTTCCGCATGCGGCGCGCGATCGCTTGGGCCGGTTGCTGGTTGCGGCGGCGGTCGGCGTGGGCGAGCACGAGCTTGCGCGCGCGGAGCTGCTTGTGGCCGAGGGCGTGGATGCGCTCGTCGTGGATACGGCCCACGGGCATTCGCGGGGGGTCGTGGAGCAGGTGCGGGCGCTTAAAGCGCGCTTCGGCGATGCGGTGGATGTCGTGGGCGGCAACATCGCAACACCCGAGGCCGTGCGCGCGCTTGTGGATGCGGGTGCGGATGCCGTCAAGGTCGGCATCGGGCCGGGCTCCATCTGCACGACGCGCGTCGTGGCCGGTGTGGGCGTGCCGCAGCTTTCGGCGATCCTTGCCTGCGCGGCCGAGGCGAAGAAGACGGACACACCGATCATCGCCGACGGCGGCATGAAGTTCTCAGGCGATTTCGCCAAGGCGATGGCCGCAGGGGCTTCTTCGTGCATGTTCGGCGCGATGCTTGCGGGCACCGATGAAGCCCCGGGCGAGAAGATCCTCTATCAGGGCCGGGCCTATAAGAGCTACCGCGGCATGGGCTCGCTTGGCGCGATGGCCAAAGGCGGCAAAGAACGCTACTTCCAGGGCGATGTGGAGGATGTGGGCAAGTTCGTGCCCGAGGGGATTGAGGGCATGGTGCCTTATAAGGGGCCGGTCGCCGATGTGATCCATCAGCTCACAGGCGGCTTGCGCGCGGCGATGGGCTATGTGGGCGCAAAAACGATCCCCGAGTTCCATGCGCGCGCGCGCTTTGTGCGCATCACGAACGCGGGCCTCAGAGAATCGCATGTGCATGATGTCAAGATCACGAAGGAAGCCCCGAACTATCGCCTGGACGCCTAAGGAGGCATTGTGGCGCAGGTGATGGATCTTTATGAGGCCCTGCGCAACGCCCGCTCGGATGAGGAGCGCGCGCGCATCATCGCGCGTGCGTTTGAAGCGTTGGAGGATCGCTACCCGAATCTTGCCGATATGGCCGCAAACCAAGCCCTGCGCGAAACCGAGCTCAGGTTGCTCGCGAAGATTGAGGAAACGCGCAAGGAGATGCGCGAGATTGAGGCCAATCTGCGCAGGGACATAAAGCAGATGGAAACGGCCTTGCGCAAAGAAATGAAGGAGATTGAGGCGGGCCTGCGCAAGGAAATAAAGGAGATTGAGGCAAATCTCCGCAAGGAGATTGAGGCCCTGCGCGTGCGCGATGACGAGATTGAGGCAGGCCTGCGCAAAGAGATGAAGGAGATTGAAGCAAACCTGCGCAAGGAGATGAAGGAGATTGAAGCGAATCTGCGCAGGGATATAGAAGCGTTGCGCCGCGAGACAGAAAGCGTGCGCCTGGAAATCGCCGAGCTGCGCGCGGAGTTCGCGCGCCGCATGCAGCAGCAAACGGTGTTCATCATCACGGCCATTGGCCTTTTCGCAGCGATTATGGGATGGCTGGCGCGCCTAGGCGCAGGCGGCTGAACCCACGAACACGGAGGCGCAAGTGAGCGAACGCATGCTGGATATCCAGACGATCATGCGGCACCTGCCGCACCGCTATCCGTTCCTGCTCATTGATCGCATTCTGGACTACGAGGCCGACGAGCGCGTGCGCGCGCTCAAAAATGTCACGATCAACGAGCCGTTCTTCCAAGGACACTTTCCGGGCGAGCCCGTGATGCCGGGCGTGCTCATCGTGGAGGCGATGGCCCAGGCAGGCGGCGTGCTCGCCTTTTTGAGCGCCGATCCCAACAAGGACTACCTCGTCTATTTCACGGGCGTGGATGAGGTGCGCTTTCGCCGCCCCGTGCGCCCGGGCGATCAGCTCATCTTTGAGCTTGCGAAACTTCGCCGCCGCGGGCTGCTCTGGCGCTTCCGCGGCGAGGCCTATGTAGATGGCAAGCTCGTCTGCGAAGGGGTGCTCTCAGCGACGCTCGTGGAAAAGCAGG
>WFOX01000189.1 GCA_015487905.1 Mariprofundales bacterium | reverse complement strand
CCGATCTTCGCGCGGCGCTGGAGTCCGCGCGCCTTTGACGAGGCCACACCCGTGCCGCATGACGCGCTCGCCTCCATGTTGGAGGCCGCGCGCTGGTCGCCGTCCGCCTACAACCGCCAGCCCTGGCGCTTCATCATCAGCGACCGCTTCCAGAACGAGGCCGCCTGGCGGCGCGTGCTGGCCGCGCTTGCCCCTGGCAATCAGCGCTGGGCCCAGCGCGCGCCCCTGCTTGTGGTGCTGGCTGCACTCGTGCGCGATGCGATGGGCGAAAACGCCTGGGCCGAACACGATGCGGGCCAAGCGGCGCTTGCCTTCGTGTTGCAAGCCGCAGCCCTGGGCTATGCCGCGCATCAAATGGCGGGCTTTGATCCCGAAGCCATCGCCAAGGCCGTGGGGCTGCCGGATGACGCGCGCCCGCGCGTGGTCATCGCGGTCGGCAAGCCCGCAAGTCCTGATGTGCTGGACGATGAGGAGCTGAAGAAGCGCGAGCGTGCGCCGCGCGAGCGCAAGCCTTTGGAAGAGATCGCCTTTGTGGGGCGCTGGGGCGAGGGCTTTGTGCCTGCGCCGCATCTGGGCTGGGAAGCGCGCTATCGCGAAACGCCGCCGGAGCAGCTTCCCTGGTTCCATGCGGATTTGGATGCCGACATCGCGCGCGCCTTGGATGCGCTCGGCATCACGGGCGGCAAGGTGCTGGATCTCGGCTGCGGGCCGGGGACACAAGCCGCGGCGCTGGCGCGGCAAGGCTTTGCGGTCGTGGCCACGGACATCGCACCTGCGGCCGTGGCGGCGGCGAAAAAGCGCGCCGAGAAGGCGGGTGTTTCCGTGCGCTTTGTTGTGGATGATGTATTGCAAAGCAAGCTGGATGAGACCTTTGATCTCGTGCTGGATCGCGGCGTGTTCCATTGCTTTGCCGATGAAGCGGCACGCCGCGCCTATCTGGCCACCATCTTGCGCGTGCTGCGCCCGGGCGGATACCTCTTGCTCAAGTGCTTCCACAAGGAGGAGACGCGCCCCGAAGGCCCGCCCGCACGGCTGGACGAAGACGACATCCGGCGATGGTTCGCAGAAGGCTTTACGCTCGTGCAGCACTGGCGCACGGCATTTGTCTCGCCCGTGCAGCAAGAGAATCCGCCGAAAGCGCTTTTCTGCATCCTGCGCCGCAAGGGATAGATGCGCTTTCCTGCTTGGTTTCTTGCGCATGGCGCGCCCACGCATGCGCTTGCGCAAAGCCCCGTGGCCGCGTTTTGGCGTTCATTGCCCAAACGATTGCCGGCCAGGCCGCGTGCCGTGCTCGTGATCTCCGCCCATTGGGAGCGCCCCACGCCCACGCTTGCGGGGCATACGGCCAAGCCCCGTATCCAGCACGATTTTTTTGGGTTCCCCGAGGCGCTTTACCGCATCCAGTGGGCGCTGCCGGACGGGCGGAAGGCCGGCAGGATGTTGCTGGATCTGTTCGCCGAGCTTGGTCTTGAGGTTGCTGAGGAACCCGAGCGCCCGTTAGATCACGGCGTGTGGGTGCCGCTTGTGCGCGCCTGGCCTGAAGATCCGCCGCCTGTTTTGCAGCTTTCGCTCGTATCCGATTGGAAAGGCGAGGACTACTGGCGATTGGGCGCGCAGCTGCGCGCACTTGCCCGCGCGGATGTGCTCGTGATCGGCTCAGGGGGGCTTGTGCACAACCTTGCCGAGGTGCGCCCCCAAGCGCCGCCCGATGCGCCTGCGCCCTGGGCCGCACGGTTTTTGCAAGCGTTGCTGGAAGCGCTGAGGGCACAAGAGGCGAAAAAGCTATTGGACCCGTGGCAGCTTCCGTTTGGGCGGCGCGCGCATCCCACGCGCGAGCATTATTGGCCCTGGCTTGTGATTGCCGGGCTTGCGGATGGCGCGCTTGCGCCCATCTTTGCGCGCTGGGAGTGGGGGACGCTTGCGATGCACGCCTTTGCCGCGTGCAAGATTCCTTCCTAGCCGAGACCCAACATGCCCTTGAGCCGATCCAGCAATCCCCGCTTGAGCTTGTGCTTCGGATTTTGCTTGCGCGCGAGGTATTCTGGATAAAGGTGCTTTTCTTCCACTTCAATGCGGTGGGAAAGGCGTGCCTTGATCTCGGCAAGATCCATCAAAAACTCGTAATCGTCGTCCCATCCGCCTTCATAGCGCACGAAAAAGTTTTGCACGAGCGCGGAAACGCGCTTCATATCCGCATCAAACATCTCCAACATCTTGGCAAGATCGGGATCGTGTTGGGCCTGCTCGCGCAAAAACGGATATAGCTTCGCGTCTTCCAGCTCCAAATGCTCCATGAGCTTGTTCTTCGCCGCAGCGAGAAGCTTTTGCTGCTCCTCACGGTTCGGCCGCTGCTCAAAAAGCAGCAGCATCCGTTTGAGGGCCTCGTGTTGGCCTTTGAGCTCTTCAATCAATGCTGGCATGCGTATCCCCTCCTTGTGCGTAGTTGCGCAGTTTCTAGCACACCCCGCACTAGCTCGTCAAAACGCCTGCATTGTTTGTGCGGCAGGTTCAGGCGCGGCAGTGCCGCTTCCCTACGGGTGGTGATGGCAAACGCTGGCGCATTGTCGCCCTAAAGGGCGACCTTGCATTTTACAACCCGTCTGCAAACAAGCCCTGTAGATCGGGCTGCAGCCCGACATCCATTCCGGTGGTTGGTTTTCCGCGTTGGCGCTTGCATGGTGCCTTTCCGCATGGAACAATGCGAGAGACAAACGGGGGAAACTGGTATGCGGCGGAAGGCTTCGGCGGTGCGCAAGGCAAAGAGGCCATCAGGCAAGGATATCCCGCAGGCGGAGCTGGTGAGGCTCTGGGAATCCATCGTCATGAAGGCCAAGAAAAACAGCAGCCTTTCCGAAGATGAGGCGTTGGCGCTTGTAGTGAGGGAAACGCGGGCCGCACGCGGATCGTGATTCCATGCGTGATCGTGGATACCAATGTCGTTGTGAGCGGCTTGCTGAGCAGGGAGGCGCGGTCGCCCACCTCGCGGATTCTTGCGGGAATGTGGTGGGGAAAGCTGGAGTTCGTTCTTTCCGAGGCGCTTTTGGATGAATACCGTCGGGTTCTGCTTCGCCCTCGGGTTCGGCGCTGCCACGGGCTAAGCGAGGAAGAAATCGCGCAGTTTCTGGCGGTTCTTAGGCTTCGGTGCCGATTCCGCGATCCTCCCAAGGGACCTCACCTCGCACCGGATCGTAAGGATCAGCACTTGTGGGATTTGATGGATGACGATGCATCGCTTGTGCTGATTACGGGAGATGCTGCGATTCGCCTGCCGGAAGGAAATCCCTACGCAGGCCGCATTCTTGCGCCATCAGAGTTCGTGGCCCGTTATGCCGGGTATTGGGAATCAGGCTAGGGGTAGGTGATGCTTGGCTTCGGGCGAGGCATCGCCTCGCCTCTACGGGATTGCAAGGGCCGGCGTCGTGTCACCCTGTAGGTCGGGCTTCAGCCCGACAGGAACATTCATGGG
>WFOX01000188.1 GCA_015487905.1 Mariprofundales bacterium | reverse complement strand
CAGCCCCATCTGCGGCGAGCGCAGGCGCAAGAGCGCATCCTGCGCTTGCAGCACCACGGGCGCGCTGCGCGCAGGCGCAGGCTCAGGCTCCCCTTCCCTTCCCTGAAAGATGAGCGCGCGGGGCTGCGCAAGCAGGGCGTTCGCCTTCGCCATGCGCGCGGCATAGGGAAGGTGGAAATAGGCGCCAAGCTGCCCCGCAAGCCGAAGCGGATTGACAAGCCGCGCGACTGTGTGCGCGAAGCTGCGCACGCCGATGCGCGCGCGCAAAGCAAGCATCTCGGCAAGCGCCGGCGCAAAGGCCTCCAAGGGCAAGAACGCGATGCCGCGATCGTGCAAAAGCGCGGCCGCATGATGCACATCCCGCGCCACGGGGATGCCGAGCGCCTGGGCGGCCTCATAGGCCGACACGCGCCCAGGGATCGGATGCGCGCCATGCACGCACACGGCGATGCCTTCCTTGGCTGCGCGCAAGGCCGCAACCAAGTGCAAATGCGCGCGCCGCGCCTTGCCTGCATAGCAAGGCAAATCCACGGCGCGCTTCGGCGCGGCTGGTGCTTCGGGCATGTGCGCGCGCACGGCCTCCACGAAGCCCGCAAGCTCTTCGGCCGTTTCCCCTTTCATGCGCATGGCGATGAGAAACGCGCCCAGTTGCACGGGATCGGCGTCATCACCAAGCAACGCGGCCAAGGCCGCGCGCGCCTCTTCGCGCGTGAGGTTCTCGCCTCCCTTGCGCCCGCGCGCGACCTTGTGGATGAGCGCAGGAAGACTCAATCGCGCCTCCAGGGCGTGCGCAGGCGCACGACATCGCCGATGAGCGCCACAAGCGGCGCAGGCAGCCAAAGCTTGCCGGCTTCGGCCTCGGCAAGCGTGCCCGTGGCATGGGTTTCCTCTTCCCAGCCCACGGCGCGCGCAAGCGCCACGGGCGTGTCCGCAGGCATGCCGGCCCTGCGCAGGCGCGCGGCCAAGCCCGGCAAGGCCGCCGAGGCCATGTAGGCGGCGATGACCGGAAACGCGCGCACGAGCGCCTTCCAATCCACCTTGGAAGGGTCAGCCGCCTCGCGCGCGGTGATGAAGGCGAGGCTCGCATTCACGCGCCGATCGGTGAGCGGCACGCCCAAAGCCGCCGCCGCCGCCGAAGCCGCTGTAATCCCCGGCACGACGCGCACGCGCACGCCGGCCTCGGCAAGCGCGCGCAGCTCTTCGCCACCGCGCGCGAACAGAAGCGGATCGCCGCCCTTGAGCCGCACCACGCGCTTGTTCGCGCGCGCAAGCGCAATCAAGGTGCGGGTGATGTCCTCTTGGGCCGTGGAGGGCCGCCCGCCGCGCTTGCCTGCGAAGATGCGCGCAGCATTGGGTGCAGCCAGCGCAAGCACCTCCTTTGGCACGAGCGCGTCATAGACGACCGCATCGCAATCGGCGAGCAGGCGCACCGCCGCAAGCGTGAGCAGCTCGGGCGCGCCGGGGCCTGCGCCCACGAGCGCCACCTCGCCGGGGGCAAGCGGTGCATCCCAACGCGTGCGCATCGCGCGCATCTTGAAGCGCGCATGCGCATCACGCAACGCAAAGGCTCAGCCTGCGTGCATGGCTTCGCTGAGCGTGCGCGCAAGCTCCGTTGCGCGCACAGGTTTGGTGAGCACGGCAAAGGCGCCTGTGCCTTCTTCCTCCACCTCTTCGGGGTAGCCCGTGGCGAAGACGATCGGCAGATCCGGGCAGCGCTCGTGCAAGCGGCGCGCAAGCTCGCCGCCCGAAATCCCGGGCATGCGCCAATCCAAAAGCGCCGCATCCAAACGCCCGCAATCGGCGGCTATGGCTTGCAAGGCCTCTTCGCCCGAGGCCGCGCGCAGGGTCTCCGCCCCCATGCGCTCCAACATCGCGGCCACGGCCTCCAACACGAACGGCTCGTCATCCACAACGAGCACGCGCTTGCCCGCAAGCGGCTGCCCCGACGCCGTCTCTTGCTTCCTATCTTGGGATGCCGTGCGCGGGCGCACGGCCGGCCGAAACAGGATGCGAAAGCACGCGCCCTGCCCGGGGTGCGAATCCACCTCCACCTCGGCGTCCTGCCAGGCGGCAAGCGTTTGCACCATCGCAAGCCCCAAGCCCGTGCCGCCTTGTTTGGCGCGCGTCGTCCAGAAGGGCTGGAATAAGTGCGGCAGATGCGCAGACGGCACGCCTGGGCCTGTGTCTTGCACTTCCAGCGCCACGCGCGCGCCGCGCCTTATGAGGCGCACGGTGAGGACGCCCTCGCCTTCCATCGCTTGCACGGCGTTATCCACGAGATTGAGCAGCATCTGCTGCACCTTGGCGGGATCGGCGAGCACCAACGGCAATCCCGGCTCCATTTCGGTCTCCAACCTCACCCCCGGGCCGAGCTGCACACGCACAAGCTCCAGCATGGGCGGCAGCACCTCGGCAAGCTGCACAGGGCCGAGGCGCTCCTCGCGCCCGCGCGTGAAGGCGAGCAACTCGTTGATCACGCGCGCGCCGTGCTCGGCGGCGTCCACGATGCGCGCAAGCCGCGCGCGGACATCCGGCGCTTTCGTGTCCATGCGCGCAAGCTCAGCCTCGCCCATGATGGCTGTCAGCAGATTGCGAAAGTCGTGCGCCACACCTGCGGCCAAGGCCGCCGCATAGGCGCGCTTTTGCGCATCCGCGAGCGCCTTGCGCTCGCGCAGCGCTTGCGCCACATCCTCCAGCAACACCAAGACCTCGCAGCGGCCGCCCACGGGAAGCGAAAACGCGCGCACCTCCACGGGCACCTCGCCGCGATCGCCGCGCAGCCGCACAAAACCATGCGCTGAGCCTTTGTGCGCGGCCTCCTCGCAAAGCGCAAGCAGCACGGCCTCGTCATCGGGCGCGCATATGCGCTTGAGCTTGGCGCCGCGCAAAAGCTCGGGTTCCAAGCCAAGCGCGCGCACGCCCTCATTGGCCTCCACGACGCGCACGCGCCCCTCTTTGGATGCGCGCACAACAAGCGCGGCAAGCGGCCAACCCGCAAGCATGCGCCGCACGGAGCTTTCCAAGGCCGCGCGCGCCTGCACCTCGCGCTCGCGCGCGGCCAAGATGCTCATCGCGTAAAAGCCGATGTAGTTGAGCCCGAAGATCTCCGCAGCAAGCCGCAGCCAATCGGCAGGCGCATGCAGGTTGTGCGCAAGCAAGCCCACCGCGCCGAGGGCGATGGTGGCAAGCACCGCCGCATACACGAGCCATGCGCGGCCATAGCGCATGCCGTTTGCGATCATCGGGCTGATGAGCAGCACGGCAACGGGGCTTGTGATGCCGCCATCCACGAACATCGCCATCGCGATCAGATACACATCCAGCGCAATGCCAAGCGCCACGCGCACGGGGGAGATGGGCTGCTTTGGAATCCACCAAAGCATCCCGGCAAGGTTCCACGCAAGGTGCGCAGCCCACGAGCCGAGCACGAGCGCGCGCCAATCGGAAAAGCCCGGGGCGGCAAGCGCAAGGTAGCCCAAAAACAGCGCCGCCACGAGCATGCGGATGAGCGCTTGCTGCCTTTGCGAGGCGACGAATGCCTCGCGCCCGAGCCTTCGTTCCGCGTCGCGAATCGCCTTCCCCCAATCCACGAGATCAGCGTAGCAAAACGCCCACGCTTGCGGCAAATGAAGCGGGCTGCTTAGCTTTGATCACGGGGAGGTGCGATGATCGCTGCGAGTATGTTCATCTTGGTGCTGCTGGGCGCGCTGTGGCTGCTTGCCTTTGCGCGGCCCAACGCCTTCGGCTGGGGTGCCTATGCGCTTGCCGCCATCGCGCTGTTGCTCGCCGCAGGCATGCCCTGGCCGCTCGTGCTCGTGCTTGCGCTTGCGCTCGGCGCAGGGTTTGCGCTGCTGCTGCACCCGCAGCTTCGGCAAAGATGGCTTGCCAGGCCCATCTGGCGCGCCTTGCACGACAAGATGCCGCGCATCTCCGCAACCGAGCGCGAGGCGGCCGAGGCCGGCAAAGTGTGGTGGGAAGCGGAGCTGTTTCGCGGCGATCCCGATTGGCACAAGCTGCAAACGCTTCCCAAGGCCGAGCTTTCCGAGCGCGAGCGCGCATTTCTGGAAGGCCCCGTGCAAGAGCTTTGCGCGATGCTCAACGATTGGAACATCCACGAACAAGGCGCCATTCCTGAGGAGGTCTGGCGGTTTTTAAAAGAGCATCGCTTTTTCGCCATGATCATCCCCGAGCGCTATGGCGGGCTCGGGTTTTCGCCCTGGGCGCACGCCTCTGTGATCCAAACGATCGCCACGCGCAGCGTGGCCGTGGCCGTCACCGTCATGGTGCCGAACTCGCTGGGGCCTGCCGAGCTTTTGCTCGCCTACGGCACCGAGCGCCAACGCGAGCATTGGCTGCCCAGGCTTGCCCGCGGCGAAGAGATCCCGTGCTTTGCGCTTACAAGCCCCTGGGCGGGCTCGGATGCGAGCAGCATTCCTGACACCGGCGTGCTCGTGCGCCGCAAGGTGGGCGGCAAAGAAGAGCTCGGCTTTCTCGTGAGCTTTGAAAAGCGCTACATCACGCTTGCGCCCGTGGCGACCGTCATCGGCCTGGCGTTTCATGCCTACGATCCCGAAGGCATCCTCGACCGCGGCGAGGACCTCGGCATCACCTGCGCGCTTGTGCCGCGCACGACGCGCGGCATCAAGATCGGCATGCAGCATGATCCGATGGGTGTTGCATTTCCCAACGGCCCGATTGAAGGGCGCAATGTCTTCGTGCCGATCTCGGCCGTGATCGGCGAGGAAGAAGGCATCGGCCGCGGCTGGGCCATGCTCATGGAGCGCCTAAGCGTGGGCCGCGGCATTTCGCTGCCCTCGCTTTCGCTTGCCGCAGGCAGGCTTGCCAGCTTCGCAAGCGGGGCCTATGCGCGCCTGCGCCGCCAGTTCCATCTGCCGATTGCGCGCTTTGAAGGCGTCGCCGAAAGGCTTGGGCGCATCGGCGGCGAGACCTTTCTCATGGATGCGACCGTGCGCATGATCACGGCCGGCATCGGGGCTGAGGCCAAGCCTGCGATCGCCACGGCCATGGCCAAGCGCGAGCTCACCGAGCGCATGCGCATCGTCGTGAATGACGCGATGGACATCCACGGCGGGCGCGGCATCTGTCGCGGGCCGTCCAACTATCTCGCGCGCGTCTATCAGGCCGTGCCGATCGGCATCACCGTGGAGGGCGCGAACATCCTCATGCGCGATCTCATGATCTTCGGCCAAGGGGCGCTGCGCTGCCATCCGTTTCTGGGCAAGGAGATGGAGGCGCTTATCAAGCCCGAGCACGAAGGCATTGCCGCACTTGCTGAGATCCTTCCTGCGCATCTGGAACACGCGGCGCATGTGCTTGCAAAAAGCCTGCTTTTGGGCATCACGAACGGGCGAGGCGCGCCTGCGCCAAGCAGCCACAAACGCGCCTATCAGCGCATCGCGCGGCTTTCGGCGGCGTTTGCGGCCACAAGCGAAATCGCCTTTGCCACGCTGGGCGGCGCGCTCAGGCGCCGTGAGATGATCTCAGGCCGTCTTGCGGAAGCATGGAGCCAGCTTTTTCTTGCCAGCGCCGTGCTCAAGCGCGCAGAAGAGCTTGGCAAAGATCCCGAGTTTGCGCCGTTTGTGCGCTATGCGCTGGATGCGACCCTCGCAAAGGCCGAGCGGCTTTTGCTGGATGCCGCGCGCAACTTCCCCGTGCGCGCATGGCGGCCGCTGCTTGCGCGCATCATTGCACCCATCGGCGCGCGTGAGCAGGGCGTGGATGACGAGACCTTGCGCGCGATCGCCAAGGCCCTTGCCTCGGATACGCGCGCGCGTCGCATGCTCTCCGAGTTCGTGTTCGCGCCGGAGCGCGCGGATGATGTGCTCGGCATTCTCGCGCTTGCCATGCGCGCGGCGATGGAAACCGAAGAGGCCGAGCGGCGTCTCGCTCGCGCAGGGCACGCATGGCACACGGACATTCCCTTTGCCGAGTGGGTGCAGCAGCGCGTAGCAGAGGGACTGCTTTCCGAAGAAGAGGCGAAAAAGCTCGTGGATGCGCATGCGCTCATTGCGCGCGCCATCGCCGTGGACGCCTTTCCACCCAAGCGCACACGCACGCGCAAACGACAAGGAGGTTCGTGATGCAGCACATGCTCGTGCGGCATGCCACGGCCGTGCCAAGCGAGGTCTCACCCGAGCGGCCGCTTTCTTCCGAAGGCCGCGAAGAGGCCGAGCGCGTGGCGCAAAGGCTCGCCGCCGTGCGCGCGATCCCGAAAGAGGCACGCATCCTCACCTCGTCGAAGCGACGCGCACGCGAAACAGCGGAAATCCTTGCCCAAGCCTTGGAGCTGCAGGAACCGGAGACAGATGACCAACTCGTGCCGAACGCCGATCCAATGCTTTGGGCCGAGCGCCTGTTCGCCGCTGAACATCCGCTCGTGCTCGTGGGGCACTTGCCGCTGCTCGGTCGGCTTGCGGGCTATCTGCTTTGCGGAAGCCGCGACCGCGAGCCGATCGCCTTTGCGCCCGCCTCCATCGCCTGCTTCGTGCGCGAACGGGCGGGCATGCGACTGCTCTGGCACCTTACGCCAAGCCTTGCTTAGCGCTTGACGCGCGCGCGCGGCCTCGGAAAGCTTCGGCATCCTCGTTTTGCATGGTGGAGGTGCGAGCGTGGCGAACACGAAGTCGGCAATGAAGCGTGCGCGGCAAAACGAGCGGCGCCGGTTGCGCAACCGCGCGCAGCGCTCGGCCATGCGCACGGCGATCAAGAAGACGCTCAAGGCCATTGAGGCCGGAGATCGTGAGCAGGCGGAGGCGCTGTTTCGGCATGCGCAGAGCTTGATTGCGCGGCTTGGGCGCAAGCGCGTGATCCATCCGCGGCAGGCCGCGCGGCGCATCTCGCGCCTGGCCGCCAAGCTCAAGGCGCTTTCTGCGTAACACCATCAGCTTCATGCGCGGTTTGGGCAAGGGGGCCGCAGGTGCGCGCCCCCTTGCTTTGTCCCGATGACGCAGATGCTTGCCTTCGCAGGCGGGCCGGCGCGCTCCGCGTTTCGGCTGCGCGCATGGCAAGCGCGCCTGGCTGAGGCAGGCATCCAAGGAACGCTTGCAACGCGGCGCATC
Source organism: Mariprofundales bacterium (assembly GCA_015487905.1). Taxonomy (GTDB): domain Bacteria; phylum Pseudomonadota; class Zetaproteobacteria; order Mariprofundales; family S012-25; genus S012-25. The sequence continues at coordinate 5,410 of WFOX01000188.1, read as the reverse complement.
TATTTCGTGCAAGCGCATACCTGGTGCGCGCAAGATGCCGAAAGGCTTGCCGCGCTTGCAGGGGAGGCGCTCACACCGCTCAAACAGCTTGCGGCTCATGAGGCGCTGATCACGCCGCGCATCGGCACGATCAGCCCTTGGTCTTCCAAGGCCACGGAAATCGCGCGCATCGCCGGGCTGGATGCCATTGTGCGCATAGAACATGGGGAACTCGTCTCTCTCAAAGGCGCGCGCAAGGAAGAGGCGGTCGCTGCGGCATGGCTTGTGGCCGATCGCATGACGCAATCGGTGCTTCGGGAGTTGGATGAAGCCAAGCGGTTGTTCTTCACCGGCGCGCCGAAGCCGCTTGTGCGCTTTGCGCTGGGTGAAGATGCCCAAGAAGCGCTAAAACGCCTCAACCGCGAACTCGGCCTTGCGCTTTCTAAGGCCGAGATCGCGCACTTAGCCAAGCTTTATGCGCAGCTTGGGCGCGCGCCCACGGATGCGGAGCTCGTGATGTTCGCGCAGGTGAACTCCGAGCATTGCCGCCACAAGATCTTCCGCGCCGCTTGGCGCGTCGGCGGCAAAGACATCCATCGTTCGCTGTTTGACCGCATCCGCGCGACCTACCGCGCCAACCCCGGCCATGTGCGCATCGCTTATCGCGACAACGCGGCCGTGATGGAGGGCTTCGTCGTGCCCGATCTTGCACCGGACGCGCAAGGCATTTGGCGCGTGCAGCCGCGCAAGATGCACTTCACGGCCAAGGTGGAGACGCACAACCACCCCACCGCGATCTCGCCTTATCCGGGCGCGGCCACGGGCGCAGGCGGGGAGATCCGCGACGAAGCGGCCACAGGCCGCGGCGGCGCTTCTTGGGCGGGGCTTGTGGGCTTCATCACCTCGCACCTGCGCATCCCCGACTGGCAGCAGCCTTGGGAAGCGCATGATTTCGGTCGTCCAGCGCGCATCGCAAGCCCGCTTGCGATCATGCTGGAAGGCCCGATTGGAGCAGCGCGCTTCCACAACGAGTTCGGCCGCCCGGCGCTTGCAGGCTTTTTCCGGACTTTGGAGATGGAAAAGGGCGGCATCCGCTACGGCTACCACAAGCCCGTGATGCTTGCAGGCGGCATGGGCGCGCTGTATGCCGAGCATGCCGAAAAGCAGCGCCCGCGCGCCGGCGACTTCATCGTCCAGTTGGGCGGCCCAGGCATGCGCATCGGGCTTGGCGGTGGGGCGGCAAGCAGCATGAGCGTGGGCGAAAGCAGCGAGGAGCTGGAGTTCGCGTCCGTGCAGCGCGACAACCCCGAGATGCAGCGCCGCTGCCAAGAGGTGCTGGACGCCTGCCGGCGGCTGGGCCATGAGAATCCCATCCTTTTCATTCACGATGTCGGCGCAGGCGGGCTTGCCAACGCCGTGCCCGAGCTTGCGCGCGATGCGGGGCTTGGCGCGCATGTGGATCTTGCCGCCGTGCCGAGCCAAGAGCCGGACATGAGCCCGATGGAGCTTTGGTGCAATGAAGCGCAGGAGCGCTATGTGCTGGCCGTGCACCCCGAGGACTGGCCGCGCTTGCAAGCGATCTGCGCGCGCGAGCGTTGTCCCGTGGCCAAGATCGGCGTGCTCACGGACGAGCCGCGCCTCGTGGTGGAGGATACGCGCACGGGCGAGCGCGCCGTGGACATGCCGCTTGCCGCGCTGTTTGAGGATTTGCCGATCCCGCGCCGCACGGCCGAGATGCCCGAAAAGGTTTTGCAGCCGTGGGCGCTTCCCAAGGTGTCGCTGGATGAGGCCGTGCGGCGCGTGCTGCGCTTTCCGGCTGTTGCAGCGAAAACCTTTCTCATCACGATCGGCGATCGCAGCGTGGGCGGACGCGTGGTGCGCGACCAACTCGTGGGCCGCTGGCAGGTGCCCACGGCTGACTGCGCCGTCGTCGCCGCCAGCGACGAGGGCTGCGAAGGCGGCGCGTTTGCGATCGGCGAGCGGCCTGCCGTGGCGCTCATCTCCCCCGAGGCGAGCGCAAGACTCGCCATCGCCGAGGCGATCACGAACCTTTTGGCCGCCGATGTGGCCTCGCCTGCGGATGTGGCGCTTTCCGCCAACTGGATGGCGGCCTGCGGCGATCCCAAAGAGGACGGCGCCTTGCTCGTCGCCGTGGAAGCGGCCAGCCGCTTTGCGCAAGCGCTTGGCATCAGCATCCCCGTGGGCAAGGACTCGCTTTCCATGCGCACGGTTTGGGACGAGGAAGGCGTGCGCAAAGAGGTGCGCGCGCCAACCACGCTTGTGGTTTCGGCCTTTGCGCGCATCGCCGATGTGCGCCAAACGCTTACGCCCGAAATCCAACCCGAGGGCGACCTTTGGCTTGTGGATCTCGGCCGCGGCCGCCATCGGCTCGGCGGCTCCGTGCTTGCGCAGGTGCTCAAAGCGCCGCTTGCCGAAGCGCCCGATGTGGAAGCCGAAGACCTTTTGCGGCTTTGGCGCGCCGCGCACCGCTTGCGTGCCGAAGGCCTCTTGCTCGCTTGGCACGATCGCGCAGATGGAGGCCTCTTCGTCACGCTTGCCGAGATGGCGTTTTCGGCGCGCCAAGGGCTTGCCGTGCGCATGGAAGCCGAAAGCGAACAAGCGCTTTGGGCGGCGCTGTTTGCTGAAGAGATCGGCGTGGTGTTTCAGGCGCCGGAGAAGGCGCGCGCGCGCGTGCAGGCGATTTTGGCCGAGGAGGGGCTCGGCGATTGTGCGCACATCGTCGCAAGCCCAATGCGGGCGCCTGAGATCGTGGTGGAGTGGAACGGAAGCCCTTATTGGCGCGCGGATCTCTTTGCGCTGTTGCGCGAATGGCATGCGCTTTCGTATCACATGCAGGCCTTGCGCGACGATCCCGCTTGCGCGCGCAAGGCGTGGGAGGCTGCGTGCGATGCCGGCGATCCGGGTCTGCGCACCGAGCTTTCCTTTGATCCGAACAAGCCCGTCTTCATCGCCACAGGAGCGCGCCCGCGCGTGGCCATCTTGCGCGAGCAAGGCATCAACGGCCATCGCGAGATGGCCGCGGCCTTCGCCAAGGCGGGCTTTGCGCCTGTGGATCTGCACATGACGGATCTTTTGGAAGGCCGCATGGACCTTGCGGGGTTTCATGGCCTTGCCGCCTGCGGCGGCTTTTCGTTCGGCGATGTCTTCGGCGCCGGTCGCGGCTGGGCGGCCTCGGTGCTGTTTCATCCGCGGCTGCGCGAGATGTTCGCAGCCTTTTTCGCGCGGCCTGACACCTTTGCGCTTGGCGTGTGCAACGGCTGCCAGATGCTCGCCGCGCTCAAGGAACTCATCCCGGGGGCGGCGCATTGGCCGCGTTTCGTGCGCAACCGCAGCGAGCAGTTTGAGGCGAGGCTCGTGATGGTGGAGATCACATCTTCGCCTTCGCTCTTTTTGCGCGGCATGGAAGGATCGCGGCTTCCCATCATCGTCGCGCATGGCGAAGGGCGCGCCGAGTTTGACGGCGATCCTGCGCGCGCAGGTGGATGCCTGCGCTACATCGGCCCCGATGATCGCCCCACCGAGCGCTACCCTTACAATCCGAACGGCTCACCCGGCGGCTGGACGGGTTTCACGAACGCAGACGGACGCATCACGATCATGATGCCCCATCCGGAGCGGCTCTTCCGCCCCGAGCTTTTCTCGTGGCGTCCCAAACACTGGCGGCGCTCGCCTTGGCTGCGCATGTTTGAAAACGCCCGCGCTTGGGTGGAGGAAACAGCAGGCGCCGCGCGCTAAGCCGCACTTGGCCTCTTTTTTGCTGAAAGTGAGGCATGTGGACGCGGGAAGAGACGCGCGCGCTCGTGCTGCGGGCGGATGATCCGCCTACGCTTCCCGAGCGCTTTTTGGAAATCCGCCGCGTGATAGAAGACGAAGAAGCGGGCGCGCGCGAGCTTGCCGCCGTCGTGCGCAAGGATCAGGCGACCAGCGCCGTGCTGCTCAAAATGGCGAACTCGGCATTTTACCACCCCAACGGCCCGGCTGTGGCCTCCATTCCCGAGGCCATTGCGCGTCTGGGCTTTTCCATGAGCGCCCACATCGCCATGACGATGAGCCTGCTTTACGGCTTGTTTCATCCCTTGAGCGCTGCAAGCGCGCGCAAGCTTTGGACGCATGCCTGGTGCGTAGGCCTGCTCGCCGAAGGATTGGCGCGCCGCCAAGGAAACGACGCAGAGGGATGGTTCACGACGGGCCTTTTGCACGACATCGGCCGCGTGATGCTCGCCACCCGCGTGGATCTCGGGTATTTGGACGCGCTTGGCGCGCTGTTCGGCGAAGAACTCGTCGCGGCTGAGCGCGCGCGCTATGGAACAGACCATGCCGAGATCGGACGCTGGCTTCTGGAGGTATGGCGCTTGCCTTCGTGGTGCAGAGAAGCCGTGGGCGCGCATCACGATGCGGATGCGCCCCACGCCGCTTTGCTTGTGCAGGCCGATCGGCTTGCGCACGAGCGCCTGCCTGCGGAGCTCGCCTTTGAGGACACGCCCGAAGCCGTGCAAGCGCTGCTGGAAACGCTTTAGTTTGCTTCTGCGTCTTCGCCTGCAAGCGTCCTTGCAATGCGCACCGCCACAGCCGCCGGCACCTTCACCTTTTGCATAAGCTCGCCGCTTTCAGCGGCCTTGCGGATGCGCATGGGATCGGCGCCGAATGCATCCACAATCGCGCGCACGCGCTTGGGGCCAAGCCCGGGCACGGCCAAAAGCCTTGGCACCACGGGCGGGGTTTCGGCCCGAAGACGCGCCAAAAACGCGCAGGTGCCGGTTTGCGCGATCTCTTGAATCTTTTTGGCGAGCGCTTCACCGATGCCCGAGATGTGCTCGCCGCGCGCAAGCACGGCATCGGCCGGTTCATCCAGTTGTAAGAGCACGCGCGCCGCGCGCCGATAGGCGGCCACGCGCGGTGTCGTTCCTTCCTTCACCGCAAGCAAATCGGCGATCTCAAGAAAGCATTTGGCCGCGCGTTCATTCAGCGCTGCGGCCACGGCACCGCCTCAGAAGCTCGCAAGAAGCGCAGCGCGGCAGATCGCCAGCACAGGATCGGGATAGAGTCCCATCACGAGCACGAACAAGGCGCCGAAGGCGGCCACGGCTTGTGTCGGTGCGGGCTGGGCGGCCAGCGCCGGCAGCTCCTCGCGCGGCGCATCAAAATACATGGCCTTGACGACGCGGATGTAGTAGTAGGCGCCGATGACCGAAAAGACGAGTGCGGCCACGGCCAGCTTGATCCAGCCCGCATGGATCACGGCCACAAGCACATAATACTTGGCCCAAAAGCCCGCCAAAGGCGGGATGCCCGCCAGCGAAAACATGAGCAGCCCCATCGCCGCCGCATAGCCCGGATGCGTGCGCGATAGCCCCGCATAATCCTCAATCGCCTCGCCGACAAAGCCCTCGCGCGTCAAAAGCTCCACAAT
>WFOX01000187.1 GCA_015487905.1 Mariprofundales bacterium | reverse complement strand
AAAGCCACAGCGAAAGCCCAGGCCCAGCGCGGCGGAGCTTTCCGGCTCAAAGCTGAAGGCGGGGTCGTTGAGGTGCAGCTTCTCCAAGGCGTCGCGAAGCTCGTCGTAGTCGGCGGGATCCACAGGATAGATGCCGGCAAAGACCATGGGTTTGGCGCGCCGAAAGCCCGGCAAGGGTTCATGGGCTGGGCGCGCCGCGTGCGTGATCGTATCGCCCACTTGCAGCTCGGACAGCCGCTTGATGCCCGCGACAAGATAGCCGACATCGCCCGAGGCGAGTGCCATAAGCTTCTGGCGGCGCGGCAGCAGGCGGCCCAACTCCTGCACCTCGTGCTCGGCGCCCGTGGACATAAGCCGCACGCGCTCGCCGGGCTTCACGACGCCGGACACGACGCGCACGAGCGCGATCGCGCCGACATAGGGATCAAACCAGGAATCAAACACAAGCGCGCGCAACGGCCCTTCGTCGTTCTCCTCAGGCGGCGGGATGCGCGCGACAATCGCTTCCAAAAGCTCCTTGACGCCCTCGCCGGTCTTGGCCGAGACACAGATCGCCTCCTCCGCATCCAGGCCCACGACCTCGGCGATCTGGCGCTTGGCCTCTTCCACATCGGCGTTGGGGAGATCAATCTTGTTGATCACGGGCACGATCTCCAGGCCCTGCTCCACGGCGAGATAGGCGTTGGCGAGCGTTTGCGCCTCCACCCCTTGCGTGGCATCCACGAGCAAAAGCGCCCCCTCGCAGGCCTGCATCGCGCGCGCGACCTCGTAGCTGAAATCCACATGCCCGGGCGTGTCAATGAGGTTGAGCTGATAGGTCTTTCCATCGCGCGCGCGGTAGAAAAGTGTGGCCGTTTGCGCCTTCACGGTGATGCCGCGCTCCTGCTCAATCTCCAAGGTGTCCAAGACTTGCGCGGTCTTCATCTCGCGCGCGGTCAGCGCCCCCGTCTGCTCAATGAGCCGGTCCGCAAGCGTGGACTTGCCGTGGTCAATGTGGGCGATGATGCAGAAGTTGCGGATGGGCTTCGTCATCGCCGCGAAGGGTAGCCTTTGGGCCTACGCACCACCAGAAGCCTTGCGCGCGCACTCGGCGATGGCCGAGTAATCCTCCTCGGCCATGCCCTTCTTCATTGCTTCGGCCAGCCATGCGCGCGCAGGAGCAATCGGCGCGGCATCCACGCCGAGGGCCTCGGCGACTTCGGCAAACAGGCGCGCGTCCTTGGCAAGATGCCGCACCGGAAAGTTCGGCCGCGCATAGTCGTGCGCCTGCATGCGGGGAAGCTTTTTGTCAAAGGTCGGCGCATAGAGCGCCGAGGCGCGCAGGATGTCCATGAAGGCCTGGGTGGGCACACCGGCCTGCTCCACAAACGCAAGCGCCATCGCAAAGGCCGCGGTTTCGGTGGCGATGAGCGCATTGAGCGCAAGCTTCATCGCCGCGGCCTTACCGATCGCATCCAGATGCACGATCTTGCTGGCGAGCGCCTTGAGCATGGGCTTGGCAAGCGCGAAGTCCTCGGGAGGACCTGCGGCCATCACGAGCAGCTTGCCTGCCTCCGCCTCGGGGCGGCTTCCAAGCACCGGCGCTTCCAGATAGCGCCCGCCGGCTGTGGTGATGGCCTCGGCAAGCGCCTGCGATGCTTGGGGAGGGATCGTGCCCATCTGCACGATGAGGCGGCCTGCAAGGGCGGCGCGTGCCTCGGCATCATCCAGCAGCACGGCGCGGATGGCTGCGGCATCGGCGAGGGTCAAGCCCACGATCTCGGCGCTGGCGAGCGCTTCGGCGGGAGTCGTCGCCAGCTTGGCGCCCAGGGGCGCAAGCCGCGCGGCCTTCTTTTGCGTGCGGTTCCAGACCGTGACGGCAAAGCCGCGTGCAATAAGCCGCTCTACGATCTTTTCCCCCAAAAGCCCCGTGCCAAGCCAGGCGATGTGCATGATGCGCTCCTCAGGGTGGGATGTGGAAGATGGGTGCCGATGCTGGGCCAAGCGCTTGCATTGGCAAATGGTTT
>WFOX01000186.1 GCA_015487905.1 Mariprofundales bacterium | reverse complement strand
GCACGCGCGTGGGCGATCTGCGCCGTCACGGCTGGCGTCCCTTTGTGTTTGCGGGGATCGTAGCCGTCCTGCTCCTGGCAGGCGAAATGGGAATCGTGCATGCACTCATGACGAAATTCCCTGGTTAGCTGGGTGGTTAATGCAGGTTCGCCCTTTAGAGCGACACAGCACTTGCAATCCTCACCGTAGGGACGCCGAGATCACGCCCGCAGGCAAACCGACCCGGCCCGTGCGAACGACCGGCGGGCGCCTCTGCGGGAGAAGGCCGGCATCGGCATCTGCCGTCGCAAGGAGCATCCCTTCCGGCCGATTCCCGATTGCTTCCCGAATGAGCAACTTTTTGGAACATCCCGGCTAGCGCCGGAAAAGGCGTCCTGCCAGCCTTGGCCGCCGTGCTCGTCTTTGATTCCTTGCGCATTGAGGTGCGGCGGCAGGGGCGCTGGGTGGAGGCCGTTTCGGGTGTGAGCCTCGCCGTGCCGCCCGGGCGCGTCGTGGGCCTGGTGGGTGAGTCCGGCTGCGGCAAGACAATCACGGCCCAGGCCGCATTGCGCCTGCACGAGGGTACGGGCGTGCGCGTGGCCGGCGGCGACATCCGCGTGGACGGGCGCTCGGTGTTCGCAATGGACGAAGAAGCGCTGCGCCGGCTGCGCGGCGGCCTCGTCGCGATGATCTTTCAGGAGCCGATGACGGCGCTCAATCCCGTCTTCACGATCCGCGCGCAACTGCTGGAGGTGCTGCTACGCCATCACGCGATTTCGCGCACCGAGGCCGAGGCGCGTGCTGAGGCGCTCTTGCGCGAGGTGGGCATGCACGATCCCGCGCGCGTGCTCGCAAGCTACCCCGATGCGCTCTCAGGCGGCATGCGCCAGCGCGTGCTTATCGCGATGGCGCTTGCGGGCGGGCCGCGTTATCTGCTCGCCGATGAGCCGACGACGGCGCTGGATGTGTCCGTGCAGCGGCGCATTGTGGATCTGCTGCGCCGCCTGCAGAAGGCGCATGGCCTCGGCATGCTGCTGGTCACGCATGATTTCGGGCTGGTGGCCGAGCTTTGCGACGAGGTGGCCGTGATCTATGCGGGCGAGATCGTGGAGCGGGCACCTGTTGGCGCGATCTTTGACGATCCGCGCCATCCCTACACGAAGGCCTTGCTCGCCTGCCGGCCCGAAACGAGCGCCGAGCCCATCCCGATCCCGGGCCAGGCGCCACAACCCGGCGCCTGGCCCTCGGGCTGCCGCTTTCGCGACCGCTGTCCCGTCGCGGGCAGGGCCTGCGAGTCGCCGCCGCCCTGGGTGGCGCTGGATCAGGAACGCGGCGTGCGCTGCGTGCGCGAGGCCGGATCATGAGCGCGCCGGTGCTGCGCCTGGAAGGGGTGCGCAAGGCCTTTCGGCAGGGGGGCTGGTGGCAGCGGCGCACGGTGCAGGCCGTGGCCGATGTGTCGCTCAGCGTGATGCCGGGCGAAACGCTGGCGCTGGTCGGCGAGTCGGGCTCCGGCAAGAGCACCGTGGCACGGCTGGCGCTCAGGCTGCTTGCGCCCGATGCCGGGCGCATCTGGTGGGGCGAGCGCGAGGTGTCGGGGCTGTCCGCGCGCGCGCTGCGCCCGTTGCGCCGCCATGTGCAGATGGTCTTCCAGGATCCCTATGCCTCGCTCAACCCGCGCATGCGCATCGGCGAGGCCGTGGGCGAGGGGCTTTTGATCCATGAGCCTGGGCTTTCGCGCGCCGAGCGCCGCCGGCGCGTGGCGGCGATGCTGGAAGAGGTGGGCATTCCCGCCGATGCCCATGACCGCTATCCGCATGAGTTCTCGGGCGGGCAGCGCCAGCGCATCGGCATCGCCCGCGCGCTCATTCTGCGCCCGCGCGTGCTCGTGCTGGATGAGCCGACCTCGGCGCTCGATGTCTCGGTGCAGGCGCAGATCATCGCGTTGCTCTTGCGCCTGCAACGCGAGCATGGCATCGGCTACCTCTTCATCACCCATGATCTTGCGCTCGTGCGCTGGGTGGCCGCGCGCGTGGCCGTGATGTTCGCCGGCCGCATCGTGGAGGAGGCGCCCGTGGAGGCGCTCTTTGCAGCCCCGCGCCACCCCTACACCGAGGCGCTGCTGCTCGCCCAGCCCGCCGCCCATCCGCGCGCGCGCCGCGAGGAAACCGTGCCTGCGGCCGAGGCGCCGCCTGCGGACCAAGGCTGCCCGTTTGCGCCGCGCTGCCCGCATGCGCGCGAGGACTGCCGCCGGCAGATGCCGCCCTTCATAGAAGAAGGCGCGCGCCGGTTCGCCTGCTGGCATCCGCGCCCGTGAATCCCGAGGCCGTGGTGCGCGCCTTTGCGCCCGAGGGGGTGCTGGCGCGGCGTTTTCCCGGCTACCGCGCGCGCCCCGGCCAGGCGGCGCTCGCGCAGGCGATCGCCGAGGCGCTGGCCACACGCACGCGGCTGCTCGCCGAGGCCGGCACGGGCAGCGGCAAGACGCTCGCCTATCTCGTGCCTGTGTTGGCCTTTGACGGGCGCGTGTGCATCAGCACGCACACGAAGGCCTTGCAGGACCAGCTCTGGGATCGCGATCTGCCCGCCGTGATGAAGGCGCTCGGACGGCGCCGCGATGTGGCGCTGCTCAAGGGCCGCACGAACTACCTTTGCCCCTACCGGCTGGAGCGCAAGCTGCGCGCAGGCGGCCCGCCCGAGGTGCTGGCGGCGCTGGCACGGCTGGAGGCCTGGGGGCGGCGATCGGCGGACGGCGACCTTGCCACAGCACCCCTGGATGTGGAAGCCGCAGGGCTTGTCGCCTGGGCCACGGCCACGGCGGATCAATGCCTGGGCGGGCAATGCCCGGCCCTTGCGCGTTGCCCGCTCATGCGCGCGCGCAAGCGGGCGCACGAGGCCGAGATCGTGGTCGTGAATCACAGCCTGCTGCTCGCCGATCTCGCCCTCAAGGCGGACGAGGCCGGCGCCTTGCTGCCGGCGTTTGACGCCTATGTGCTGGATGAGGCGCATGCATTCGCCGATGCCGCCGCCGAGCACTTCGGCTTCCGGCTCACCGAGCGCCGCCTGCGTATCTGGGGCACGGACTGGGATGAAGAAATGCGCGCCACAAGCGCCGATCCCGAGGCCCTGGCCGAGATGCAGCGCGCGATGCAGCAGGTGCTCATCACCTGGCGCAAGGGGGAACTTGCGGAGATGGCGCGCGCCTGGGCCGTCGTGCGCGGACTCGCCGCAGCGCATGCGGCGGCGGGCGTGGGGCTGGCGCGGCTGGCTGCGCGTGCCGATGCGATCGCGCAGATGCTGGCGGCACTGGCCGAGCCGCCCGAGGGCACGGCGGTCTGGTGCGAGGGTGAGGGCGAGGCGCGCATCTGGCATCTTGCGATCGTGGAGCCGGGGCCGCTCTTGGCCGAGCACCTCTGGTCGCAGGATGCGGCCTTCGTGCTCACCTCGGCGACCCTGCGCACGGGCGGCGACTTCGGCTATGCGCGCGCCAGGCTGGGGCTTGCCAAGGCGCGCGAGCACTGCACGCCCTCGCCGTTTGATTATGCGCGCCAGGCGCTTTTGTTCGTGCCGCGCGGCATGCCTGCGGATGAGCGGCGCGATGAGGAGGCGCTGCTGGCGACGATCCTGCGGCTGCTGGCGACCTCCCAAGGGCGCGCGTTCGTGCTCTTCACGGCCTGGAACACCTTGCGGCGGCTGGCGCCGCGCATCCGCGAGAGATCAGCCTGGCCCGTGTTCGTGCAGGGCGAGGGGATGGGCAAGGAGGCGATGCTCGAGGAATTCCGCCGCCGCGGCGATGCGGTGCTGCTCGGCGTGCGCAGCTTCTGGGAGGGCGTGGATGTGCCCGGCCGGGCGCTGTCGCTTGTCGTGCTGGACAAGATCCCGTTTCCGCCGCCGAACGATCCGCTCATTGCGGCGCGCGCCGCGCATCTGAGGCGGCAGGGACAGGATCCGTTTCCGGCGCTGTTCGTGCCTGAGGCGGCGCGCATCCTGCGCCAGGGGGCGGGCCGGCTCATTCGCAGCGAGCATGATCGCGGCGTGATCGCGGTGCTCGATTCGCGGCTCGTGGAGCGCCCCTACGGGCGGCGGTTGCTGCGCGAGCTGCCGCCCGCGCCGCTTGTGCATGACATGGCCGAGGTGGAGCGTTTCTTTTCCGCCGAAGAATGAATCCCCATTCCACGGAAGACGCGGAAAACTTGGGAAGGCAGGCCGCAAGGCGGGAATCATCGGCTCTGAAAGGCCATCATGGGCATGACAAACAGGGAAAGAGGGGGCCATCGAAGCCCGCAAGGGGCCGCTCAGGCGGCCTGCAAGGCCCGAAAACGAGGCGCAACATGCACCTCCCCTTGCCCGCGCGCCCCGCGCGACCTTGCATGCGCCCGGCTTCCTAGCCTACGCCGGCACCAGCCAGGGCGGTTCGTGCAAGGGATGAAGACCTCGAATCCGCTCCAGCGTGCGCTTGTATTCCCCAAGCAACACATACGCCCGCGACAGCGCCAGCCGCACCCGCCGCGCATGCCGCACCAAATACCCCGCCACATGCAACAGCTTGCGCCGCACCGTCTTCAGCGTCATCCGCCCGCTTTTGTAGCGCTCAGGCGCCCGCGGGTCCTGATGCAACACCGCCAACAGCACCAGCAGGTTGTAGGTGATCATCCCCAGATGCAAAAACGCCTGATTGGTCGCAAAGTCCCCCGACGGCAGACACTCCACATCCAGCGTGTGCTGCAACTCCTTGATGTAGTTCTCCGCCATCCCGCGCCGCCGGTAGCAAGCGTCAATCTCCTCAGGCGCATGCCTCAGCGAGGTCGCATACACAAACCAGCGCACCTCCGGAAACAGGCTGTC
>WFOX01000185.1 GCA_015487905.1 Mariprofundales bacterium | reverse complement strand
CTTTTCACGCTCTCGCTCGTGCGCACGGGCGCGGAGCTGCGCTACGGCGAAAACCCGCATCAGGCCGCGGCCTTCTACGCCGATCCCGACGATCCCGAGCGGGGGCTTGCCGAGGCGGAGCTTTTGCAGGGCAAACCGCTTTCGTTCAACAACATCGCCGATGCCGATGCGGCCTGGGCCGCCGTGCGCGATCTTCCCGCTCCCGCCTGCGTGATCGTGAAGCACATGAACCCCTGCGGCGCGGCCACGGGCAAGGATGCGCGAGAGGCCTATGCGCGGGCACTGGCTTGCGATCCCGTCTCGGCCTTCGGCGGCATCGTGGCTTTCAATGCCGAGGTGGATGGGGAAGCGGCGCGCGAGATCGTCAAGGTCTTCACCGAGGTCGTGATCGCGCCGGGGTTTACGGATGAAGCGCGCGAGGTGTTTGCAGCGAAGCCGAAGCTGCGGCTGCTTGTGATGCCCGAAGCAAGACCTGTGCAGGGCGGCTGGGACCTGCGGCGCGTGGCGGGCGGTGTGCTCGTGCAGGCGCGCGATGCGGGGCTTGTGCGCCGCGAGGATTGCCGTGTCGTGACCAAACGCGCGCCGAGCGAAGAGGAGTGGCGCGATCTGCTGCTGGCCTGGGCGGTCGTGAAGCACCTCAAATCCAACGCGATCGCGATCGTCAAGGACGGCGCAAGCGTGGGGCTGAACGGCGGGCAAACGAATCGCCTTTTGGCCGCGCGGCTTGCCGCCGAGCAGGCGGGCGCGCGCGCCAAGGGCGCGGCGGCGGCCTCCGATGCGTTTTTCCCGTTTCGCGACGGATTGGATGCGCTCGCGGCGGCGGGGGTTTCCGCCGTGATTCAGCCGGGCGGCTCCGTGCGCGATGAGGAGGTCATCGCCGCCGCCGACGAACACGGCATCGCGATGGTCTTCACGGGAAGGCGCGCGTTTCGGCATTAGGGATCTCTGCGCCAGCGGTGTTTCATCGCTCTCTGTAGGTCGGGCCCCAGCCCGACACCCGCCCGTGCCAATCCTTTCCCTTTTGCTCAAGGCGTTGAGCAAAAATACTCAATGCATTGAGTAAACCGTATTGCTGTGTTTGCCGGCATGTGTCGGCGGCCCGTGTTTGCGCGCGTTTCCGCAGGCAAGGCCGCTTGTGATCGGCGAAGGCGGCTGTGCGTGAGCAGTTGGTCTGTGAAAGGTGGGAAGATGAGGGATGAGGCGGAATGTGTTGGGATGGAGAGGTTTTTTGGTGAGGGGCGGCGGCGCGGAAGTTTGTGATAGCCAGGCGGTGGAGCGGCGTTTTGCGCGAAAGGTTTGTGATAGTTCGGCGGGCAGTTTCGCGGACGCAAATGACCATGACGAGTGGGAGAGCCTCGGGCGAGGTGGGGCCGAACTCGCGGCGGAGCCAGTCCGTGCGGAAGGCGAGCCATTCGCGCACGCGCTCGTGCTCCACGGGCGCACCATAGCCCGCCGAAGCTTCTATATCATAGAGCGGGAGCCGAGGAAACGGGCCGGGGGGGGCCGCTGGTGAGGCAAGCAGCCATTGCCCGCCAAAGCGGTTCACAGTTTCACCCCCCGAACTGTGAACTAACTGTGAACCGCCATGCAACGGTTCATGGTTTTATTTTTTGCTTTATTCCCAGTGTGTTAGAGGCGCATATTCAAGCGCGCGAACTGTGAACCGTTTGATGGGCGGGTTTGGGGGATTACACCCGCTTCGCGATCCACACCACCCGGCCGATGATGGCGACATCCTCGGATGGGTCATTGAGAGCCACTTCAATGGGATCGTAGGCCGGGTTGTCGCTGGTGAGACGCAGGCGCCCCTTGCCCGCCCATTGCAGGCGCTTGACCATGACGCCATCGCCGATTCTGACCACAAACAGCCCCTCGCGAGGGGTGCGCGCATGCTCGCGCAGGTCAATCATGACCACATCACCCTCGTGGAGCGTGGGTTCCATGGAATCACCCGTGACCATGACGAGCTGGAGCGCTTCGGGCGAGGTGATGCCGAACTCGCGGCGGAGCCAGTCCGTGCGGAAGGCGAGCCATTCGCGCACGCGCTCGTGCTCCACGGGCGTGCCATAGCCTGCCGATGCTTCTATACCATAAAGCGGGAGGTAGGCAAAGGCATGTCGGGCTGAAGCCCGACCTACAGGTTCATCACCAGCGCGGGCTGGGGGCCCGTCCGCGCGCTTGCCCGTGAGGATATAGAGCACATCCGCCCCGATGGCAGCGAGCTTTGCGAGCACATCTCCACTCGGCACGCTCTTATCTCCCTCATAGCGGCTAATCATTTTCAATGATATACCAATGCGTTCCGCTATCGCGCGTTGCGACATTCCCATTCGTTTCCGCTCTTCTGCGAACCTCTTACCTATGCTAGTGCTCACATGTTTCTCCTATCGCTTGACATGATGGAAACATGTTTCCTATACTGCGCCACAGTGTGGTGGAGGTCATGAGCGAGTTTAGCCCTATCGGGACGACAGAGGAAATCCTCGTCCGGTTGCAGGCGCTCGGCTGGCGCAGCATCGCGCACTGGGCGCGGGCGCACGGGTATCGCCCCGGCACCGTGCGCATGGTGCTCGCGCGCTGGGGGACGCGCGCAGACCGCCCGCACGGCGGCATCGGGCGTATGATCATGAGGGACTTGCGCGCGACGCTCGCCGAGCGGCGCGCGCCGCGAGATATCCAGCCCGTGGAGCGCGCGGCGTGAAGGAGTGGTGGAGCGCCGCGGAGATCTTGGGTCTCCCTGGGGTGCCAGGAACTCGGAAGGGCATTCTCAAGAAAGCGACCAGAGAGGAATGGAAAGCCCGCAAGAGAAGCGGTCGTGGCGGCGGGTGGGAATGGCACATCTCCAGCCTGCCTGCGGAGACGCAGGCAGCGCTGGCGCGGATATATGGGGATGGCGGAGATGTCGGGCTAAAGCCCGACCTACAGATGCAAACCGACGGGGACGGGCGACCCAACGGGGCGCCCGTCCAGGCAGATGCGCCGTCCCGGGCCGAGCGCGAGGCGCTTTGGGCCTGGGCCGAGTCGCGCCCCGCGCGGCTGCGCGCGATCGGCGAGGAGCGTGCGCGCATCGTGGGCGAGGTGATCACGCTCATGCGCGCGCGCGGCTGCGCGTTCCTTGAGGCCGCGCGCGTAATCGCCGCGGCGCACGGCATCACGGCCGCAGCCAT
>WFOX01000184.1 GCA_015487905.1 Mariprofundales bacterium | reverse complement strand
TGGGGGTCAAGCCCACATATGGGCGTTGTTCGCGCCGCGGCATCATCGCCTTTGCCTCCTCATTGGATCAGGCGGGCGTGTTCGCGCGCGATGTGCGCGATGCGGCAATGCTTTTGGCCGCCATCTCGGGACACGATCCGCTGGATGCGACCTCCGCCGCCGATGCGCCGGCACCGGATTGGCAGCAAGCCTGCGAAGAAGGCATGCGGGGGCTGCGCATCGGGCGACCCAAGGAATACTTCCCAGAAACATTGGATGCGCGGATCCGCAAGGCCGTGGACGAGGCGCTTGAGCACTGCGCGCGGCTTGGCGCCGAGATCGTGGAGATTTCGCTGCCGCACACCGAATACGCGGTGCCCGCCTATTATGTGATCGCGCCAAGCGAGGCCAGCGCCAACCTCGCCCGCTATGACGGCGTGCGTTTCGGCCTGCGCGTGGCCTCTTCCGAGCTAGAAGAGCTTTACATGCGCACGCGCGCCGAGGGCTTCGGCGAAGAGGTGAAACGCCGCATCCTCATCGGCACCTTTGCGCTTTCCGCAGGCTACTACGACGCCTTTTACAAGAAGGCGCAGCAAGCGCGCACCTTGATCCGCCGCGACTTCGCCGAGGCCTTTCAAGAGGTGGATGTGATCGCCACCCCCGCTTCGCCCACGCTTGCGTTCCGCCTCGGCGAACGCACCCACGATCCGCTTGCGATGTATCTCTCCGATGTCTTCACGATCGCGGTGAATCTCGCGGGATTGCCGGCGCTTTCCATGCCCATCGCCCTCATTGACGGGCTGCCTGCTGCGATGCAATGGATTGCGCCTGCATGGCGCGAGGATCGGCTCTTTCAGGTTGCTGCGGCCTTGGAAGATGATCTGGGCCTGCGCCTTGTTCCGCCCGTGGAGGAGGCATGAGCTGGGAAGTCGTGATCGGGCTTGAGGTGCATGTGCAGCTCAACACGCGCACGAAGCTTTTTTGTGGATGCCAGGCGAGCTTCGGCGCCGAGCCCAACACGCAGACTTGCCCCGTGTGCCTGGGTATGCCGGGCCAACTTCCCGTGGTCAATGCCGAAGCCGTAAGAAAGGCCGTGCTTTTTGGCCTTGCGATTGATGCGACGATCAACCTCACTTCGCGCTTTGACCGCAAAAACTACTTCTATCCCGACCTTCCGAAGGGCTACCAGATCACCCAATACCACACGCCGATCATTGAGCACGGGGTGTTGCCCGTTCCCACCGAAGAGGGCGAAAAGCGCGTGCGCATCGTGCGCACGCATTTGGAGGAAGACGCAGGCAAAAGCCTGCATGAAGCCCCTGGCGTATCGTGGATTGACCTAAACCGCGCCGGCGTGCCGCTGATTGAAATCGTCTCCGCGCCGGATTTGCGCTCGGCGGATGAAGCGGTGGCCTATCTCAAACAGCTCCATCAGCTCGTGCGCTTTCTCGGCATCTCGGAAGCGGACATGGAAAAAGGTCAGTTCCGCTGCGATGCGAATATCTCCGTGCGCAGGCCCGGGCAGCCGCTTGGCGTGCGCACCGAGATCAAAAATGTCAACAGCTTCCGCTTCGTCAAACAGGCGCTGGAATACGAAGCAGCGCGGCAGATTGAGATCTTGGAAAACGGCGGCGAGGTCGTGCAGGAAACGCGCTTGTTTGATCCGAAGCGCGGCGAAACGCGCGCGATGCGCACGAAGGAAGAAGCGCACGATTACCGGTATTTCCCGGAGCCTGATCTGCCGCCGCTTGTGCTGGACGAACAGTTCGTGGATGCCGTGCGCGCGGGGCTTCCTGAGCTTCCTTGGCAGATGCGCGCGCGCTTTGCGCGTGAATACGGCCTTTCGGCTTATGACGCGCAGTTGCTCACGCAATCGCGTGAGCTTGCGGCTTGGTATGAAGCGCTTGTGGCCGCGCATCCAGCCGATCCCAAGCGCTGCGCCAACTGGCTCGCCAACGAGCTGCTGGGGCGCTTGCACGAGCAAGGGCTGGACATCACGCAAGCGCCGATCACGCCCGCCATGCTGGGCAAGCTTTTGGATCGCATCGCCGATGGCACGATCTCGGGCAAGATCGCCAAGGATGTGCTGGATGAAATGCTTGCAAGCGGCGAAGAGGCCGATGCGATCATTGAAAAGAAGGGGCTTAAGCAGATCACTGATCCTGCGGCCATTGACGCCGTGATCCGCGAGGTGCTGGAAGAAAACCCCGAGCAACTCGCCCAGTATCGCGCCGGTAAAGAAAAACTTTTTGGCTACTTCGTCGGGCAAGTGATGAAAAAGACGAAGGGCAAGGCCAATCCCAAGCTCGTCAATGAGCGCCTAAAGGCGCTTCTGCAAGCGTGAGGCCGGGCCGCGGCGCGCGGATCGGCTTTGCTTTTCTTGGCCTGATCCTGCTCGGCGCCGCGCTTGCGTGGTATGAGATCCGCAAGGCCCCAATGTGGCATGAAGCGCTTGCGCGCGCGCTCACCAGCGCAGCCCCGGGCGCAAGCTGGCAACATGCGCATCTTCGGCTTTGGCCCTGGCCGGCGCTTGAGCTTACGGAGCTTGCCTGGCGCAACGCATCCATCCGCTTGCATGCATCGCGCGCGCAGGTGTCGTTTGACCTCGGCGCGCTTTTGCTGCGCGGCAAGGCCAAGCTGGAAAAGCTGCGGCTTTTTCAACCCGAGATCGTGCTGCGCGACACCAAGCCCGCGCTGCCGCCGTTTGCGGTGGAGATCGTGTATGGCCGTGTTCGCTGGCGCAAGCTGGAACTCAAAGAAGCCTTCCTTTCCTTTGCCCGCGACCGTGCGGAGCTGCGCTGGGATGGGCGCGCGCGCATTGGAAGGGGATCGGTGCGCAGCTTTGGCGTTTGGCCCTTGCAGGCCGGTGCAGGGCGCGGATACGCCACCGTGCGTTTGGAGCACGCGCCGTTCGCCCGCTTCGTCCAAGGCGCAGCGCCCCAAGCGGCGCTCATAGACGGCGCATTGGCCCTGCGCGGCACCGGTGATGGCTGGGATGCGCGCTGGGAGTTTCGTGTGCATGCCAATGGCGCGCGCTGGGCACACACGCGCGGTCGCCTGCGCGCCCAAGGCCAGCGCGTGCGCATTGACGAAGCGTTTCTCCATCTCGGTGCCGGTGCCATGCGCTTTGACGGCGGCTGCAATGCCGCGCGCCAATGCACACTAAAAGCGCATCTTGCGCGCATCCCGGCTTTTGCTTTGCAATGGCTGTGGCCGGATCGCACCTATCCTCCCACCTACTTTCAAGGTGCGCTTTCCGGCACCTTGGACATCCACAATCAACCTTGGCGGGCCACCGGCACCATCCGGCCCCAAAAGCTGCGACTAGGCTGGCAAAAAGACGCGCTGCTTGCGTTGCCTGCAGGCCCCTGGCAAGTGCGCTGGCAAGCGCAACAAGGCGAATTGCGCTGGGCGCACGGACATGTGCGTTGGCGGCTTCACGCCTTGCAAACGCGCTGGGAGATCGCTGCGCAAGGCGCCGATGCCCCTCTTTTGGCCGCGCTCATCGCAGCACGCATGGGCACTACGCTTCGGGCGGAAGGGAAAGGGCGCTTGCAACTTGCCTGGGCGCAAACCCCCGCAAAGCAGACGCTTGCGGCCTCATGGGATCTTCTTGGCAGTGACTTGCGCTGGAAAAACCTGCACAAGCCTGCATCCGCGCCGTTTTCATGCACCCTGCGGTGGCAGCATTCCACGACCCGCGATTTGCTCGCCTTCTCCGCATGCCGCGCGCCGGGGCTTTTCTTGGACGATGTGCGCATCAGCACGAGCCAACAACCAACAACCAACACGCCGCTTATCGCATTGCGCCTCAAAGGATTGCGCTGGGATGCCGAAGAAGCGCAGCGTCTAGGTCTCAAGCTTGGACATGCGATTGCAGGAAGGCTGCAAGCGAAGCGCTTTGCAGCCGCGCTTTGGCCATCGGGACGGCTGGCAGCGGAAGGACGCATGCAAGCAGAAGGCTTGCGCTGGGATATATTTCGGCTTGCTTGCACCGTGGTCGCCAAAAACAACCGCGTGCATGCTGAGCCTTGCGCGTTTGCGTTTGCCGGGCTTGCTTGGCGGGGGCGCCTGCGCGCCCGTTTGGACACCCGCTATCTCGTTGCGCGCGCTGAGCAAATGCGCATGGTGCCGCAAGCGTTTCAGGTGCGACTTCCCGCATGGACTTTGCCGTTGCGGCATTGGCATGTGCGCATGCCGCTTCGCCATGCCGAGATCGTCTGGCCGCAAACCCCGCTTTTGCAGGACGGACATGGCCTTTGCGAATGGAGCGAAGGGGCATGGGCTTGCTCGTTGCAGGGACGATGGGCGCAGGGGACGCTGGAGTTGCACGAAGTGCTGCTTGAGCCGCGCGCGCAAGGATGGCTCATAGACGGCAAGCTGCACATCGCCCACGCACGGCTTTCGCAAGCCACAGGGCTTGGCCGATGGTTGGGGGCGGAACTTGCGGGCCGCATGGATCTTGCGCTTTGGTTTCGGCTGCGCACACCGGCAAGCTTTGCGCGATGGCGCGCCTCAGGCGATCTTGCGGTTTACGGGCTTCGCTATCGCACCCCGCATGCCGCGCTTGCCGCCAAAAAGCTGGAAGCGCGGCTTTATGCCAACGGCAAACGCCTGCGCATAGAACCGCTTGTGCTGATCCAGCAAAAGCGGATTTGGCGCGGACGCGCATGGATCACGCCGCCTGCTGGCGAGCTTTCCGGGGAGCTTGTCGCGCAAGGAATGCGCGCGCGCCTTGCAGGCACCGTGAAACAGCCGCAGGTGGAGCTTATTTCTCGCTCCGCAGGGTCTTCAAAAACGCAATGATGTCGGCGCGCTTTTGCGGATCCTTCATCTCCGGATAGGCAGGCATAATCAGGCCCGTCGGCGTAGAGGCGATCACCTTTTTCGCGATTTCATCGCGCTTGGCAAACTCCTCGGGGCCTTGCAGCCACTGATTGATCCAGGCCTCGGAGCGCCGCTTTGTCACATCCATCAACCCGGGCGCACCCACGGGGCTGCGTTGATTCGTAGTCAAATGGCAATGGGAACAAATCGTCTGAAAAATCATCTTGCCGCGCGCAGGATCGCCGACGATTTGCCCTTCTTCTTGCGCCTGCGCCCATCCGGCCGCCAAAAAGGCCGCCGTTGCCACAAGCCACGCCATCCTCCCCATGCGCGCGAGCGTAAAAAGCGCAGGTGCGGCTTGCAACCGAGCATTCCGCTCGGTTGCCCTCGCCCACGCGCCCCGAAAGCGCAAAAAATCCACGTGGGAGACTAAAAGCGCGCGCGCACGAGGTCTGTGCGAGCGGCAAGCTTGCTACCGTGCAGTTCCACTTCCGGCGTCGGCAACGCAAAGCGCCAATGGCCGTTTTCGTATTCGGCGGCCGCGCGCGTGCCCGCATAGACGCCGTAAATGACGCCCGCGATGATGCCGACACCTGCACCTGTCATGACATTGCTTGCCGTTTGCTTGCCGCTGGAGTTGTTGATGAGCGAAACACCCAGACCCACGAGCGCGCCGATGCCCGCGCCATAGACGGCGTCCTCAAAAACATTCTGCACTTCGTAATCCGCTGCTTGCGCATGCGGCGCAGCCAGCCCGAACGCCAAAACCGCCGCGATCCAAATGCGCTTCATGCCTCCCTCCTTACACCAAGCTGCGCCGCATTCCAGCAAGGCCTGGCACGCTTCGCAAGAAGCTAGGACTCCAGCGCCTTGAGGATCTCCTCCAGCGCATGCTTGGCGTCGTCAAAGAGCATCATCGTCTTGTCCATGTAAAAGAGCTCGTTGTCCACGCCCGCATAGCCCGGCGCAAGCGAGCGCTTGATGAAGATTACTTGTCTTGCCTTCGCCACATCCAACACGGGCATGCCATAGATTGGGCTTTTGGGATCGTTGCGTGCCGCCGGGTTCGTGACATCGTTGGCGCCGACGACGAGCGCAACATCGGCATCGGCGAACTCGTGGTTGAT
>WFOX01000183.1 GCA_015487905.1 Mariprofundales bacterium | reverse complement strand
GCAAGCGAGGACAAGCGGATTCTCTTGGGGCTGCTCATTTGCTTTGCCTCGGCGGCGCTCACCTCGGCGATGGGACTGTCCGCCGCTTTCGGCGCGTTTCTCGCAGGCTTGGCCCTGCACGATTCGGATATCGCGGGCTGGGTGGAGGAGCACCTGCGCTCGGTGTATGTGATCTTCGTGGCCGTTTTCTTCCTCTCGGTCGGGGCGCTTGTGGATGCGCGCTACATCGCCGCACATCCCTGGCTCGTCTTGGCTGCGGTCGTGCTCGTCTTCGCGCTCAACTCGGGCCTCAATGCACTTGTTTTTCGCGCGCTCGGCGAGCGCTGGCCGATCGCGCTGCTCACGGGGGGGCTGCTAAGCCAGATCGGCGAGCTTGCCTTTCTGCTCGCTTCGGTGGGGCTTGAGCAGGGGATCATCACGGCGCGGCTGCACCAGCTTGCCGTCGTCGTGATCGCGCTGACCTTGCTTGCAAGCCCCTTGTGGGTGTTGCTCGTGCGGCGCATCGTGCGCCCGGATGTGGCCGTGATGCAAAACGCCGAGATGCAGGCGCGCGTGGAGGCGCTGGCCGAAGAGCTGCGCGCGCGCAAGGCGGCGGGGTGAGGCCCTCGGTCGTTGCGCTGGTCGGCCCCACCGCAAGCGGCAAGTCCGCGCTTGCACTAGAACTTGCCCGCAAAACGGGCGCCTGGATCATCTCCTGCGATTCCATGCAGGTGTATCGGGGCCTGGATATCGGCACGGCCAAGCCTTCCTTGAAAGTGCGCCGCGAGGTGCCGCACAGGCTCATAGATTGCTGCACGCTTCCCGATCGCTTTTCGGCTGCGCGCTGGGCACAGAAGGCCGAGGCCGCCATCCACGAAGCGCAGGAACATGGTGCGCCCGCGCTCATCGTCGGTGGCACGGGGCTTTACTTGCGCGCGCTCACTGAAGGACTTTCGCCGATCCCGCCCGAGGATCCCGATGTGCGCGCCTGGCTGCGCAAGAGGCTTGCCGAGGAAGGCATTCAGGCGCTTCATGCCGAGCTTGCGCGCGTGGATGCGGCGCTTGCCGCGCGCCTTGCCCCGCGCGATACGCAGCGCATCCTGCGCGCACTCGGCGTGTTTCACACCACCGGCAAGCCCTTATCCCAATGGTGGCGCGAGGGGAAGACGGCGCCGCGTATCGCTTGCCGCGTCTTCGTGCTGGATCCCGGGCGCGAGGCGTTGCGCGCGGCGATTGCGCAGCGGCATCGCGCGATGCTGGCGCGCGGCTGGTGGGAGGAGGTGGCATGGCTCGCCTCGCTTGCTTTGCCCGCTGACCATCCGGCCATGCGCGCGGTAGGCTATCGGCAGATGCTTGCGCACCTGGCCGGCACCTGCTCGCGCGCCGAAGCCGAGGAAAAGGCGCTTGTCGCCACCTGGCGCTATGCCAAGCGCCAGCGCACCTGGTTCCGCCATCAGGTGCAGGCCGAGGCCTGGGGGCCGAAAGAGGCCATCGCCGACAAGCTGATCAAGGCATTGCATGCCGCTTGCGAAGCCTGCTGAGCCGGCGCTTGCGATTCATCTCAAGCTTCCGCGCCGCGCGCGCTGGCGCGAGGAGCTGCGCGCGGCCGAGTTTGAGCGGCTTGTGGAGGCGGCCGAGTGCGAGCTGCGCGCAGCCCTCACCTTTCCGCTTGCGCGGCCCCATCCGGGCACCTTCCTCGGCAAGGGGCAGGTGGAGGAGGCGGCAAGAATCGTCGCCGCCACAGGGGCCACGGTCGCGTTCGTGGATGCGGCGCTCTCGCCGGTGCAGCAGCGCAATCTGGAGAAGGCGTTCCAAGCCAAGGTCGTGGATCGCACGGGGCTGATTCTGGAGATCTTCGCGCACCGCGCGCGCACGCGCGAGGGCGCCTTGCAGGTGGAGCTTGCAAGCCTCACCTATCAGCTCGGCAGGCTTGTCCGCTCCTGGACGCACCTGGAGCGCCAGCGCGGCGGCTATGGCTTTCTGGGCGGCCCGGGCGAGCGGCAGATTGAGCTGGATCGGCGCATGATCCGCGCGCGCATTGAGCAGATCCGCAAGGAGATCGCGCGCGTGCGCCGCATGCGCGCCGTGCAGCGCAAGCGCAGGCGGCGGCTGGAGATCCCAACGGTTGCGCTTGTCGGCTACACGAACGCGGGCAAATCCACGCTCTTCAATCGCCTGACCGAAGCCGCTGTGCCCGCAGCCGACATGCCCTTTGCGACACTGGATCCCACCGTGCGGCTTTTGGATCTCGGCGGCGGCCGGCGTGTCGTGCTTTCCGACACCGTAGGCTTCATTCAGGATCTACCGCACGAGCTTGTGGATGCGTTTCATGCCACCTTGGAGGCCGTGGCCGAGGCCGATCTCATCCTGCATGTGCGCGATGCGGCCACCCCTGCCAGCGACGAGCAGGCCGCGGTCGTGCGCGCAACCTTGGAGCGCATTGGGGTCACAGGCCCCGAGCGCCCGCCCATCGTGGAGGTGCTCAACAAAAAAGACCTCGCCCCTGAGCTGGCCACGACGATTCGCCCTGAGATAGACGGCTCGCGCGTGGCGCTGTCTGCACGCACGGGTGAGGGGATTGCGGAGCTTCTTGCGCTTCTTCGCCGCTGGCTGGATCGGCACAGAAGCGTGCGCACGCTCAAGGTTTCGCTCGCCGATGGCCGCACGCGCGCCTTTTGCCACGAACACGGCGAGGTGCTTGGCGAAACAT
>WFOX01000182.1 GCA_015487905.1 Mariprofundales bacterium | reverse complement strand
GCCGCATAGCGCCGCTGGTGTTCGGGAAGCGGGCGCCTGCGCCAATCCAAAAATGCGGCTTGCTTGGGAAGCTCTTTTTTCAAAAGCCGCTTGACGAGCTCGGCAAGCCCGATCTGTGCGCCGTATCCGGCGAGGGCGGCGGCGATTTGCGTATCAAAAATGGGCTTGGGAAGCAGCTTGGCGGCATGCCAAATGGCTTCCAAATCTTGGCGTGCAGCGTGAAACACCTTGCGCGCCTTGCCGTGCGCAAGCGCTTGCCAAAGCGGGGCGAGGTCCAAGCGCAGCGGATCCACGAGCCAGCAGCGCGCGCCGTCATAGACCTGCACGAGCGCAAGCTCCGGCGCGTAGGTGTCTTCACGGTGAAACTCGGTATCCAAAAACAGCGTTTCCGCCTTGCGCACGGCTTGCACGAGCCCCTGCAAGGCCTCGGGGGTGTCCGTCCAAACGACTTCGGGTTGCGGCATCAATCCGCGTCCTCAAGCGCACGGGCGCGCCTGCGCGCGCGCAAAAGCCAATAAACGGCAAGTCCTGCAAGCACAGGGGCGATGGCGGCGCGCACTTGGGCGGCGCTCCAGCCGTGCTCGTGCAAAAGCCCGATTGCTTGTGCGGCATCTTCAAGGATGTGGCTTGCGTAGTAGGTGAAGATGGCCACCGAAAGCAGCTCCGCCATGCGTTGCAGGCGAAACTGCAAGGCGAAGCGGCGGTTCATCGTGGCGAGGATCTTTTGCTGCTGCGCTTCTTGGCGGATGCTTACGCGCGTGCGCAGAAGATCGCCGAGCGCGCCCACGCGCCGCGAGATCTCACCAAGCCAGCGTCCCACAGAAGCCGTGGTATCGCGCACGCCTTCCAGCCGCCGCTGCAAGGTGGAGGAAAGCGTGGGCACGGGGCCGATGGGCACCTCATCCAACTCGCGCAAGCGCCGATGGAGCACCTCAAAATACGCCTGCGTGGCCGAAAAGCGCAAGGCGTGGCGCGAAAGCTTTTGTTCAATGCGCAGCCCCAAATCCAAAAGGCGATGCAACATCGCTTCATCCTGCACCGCCGGCGAGGCAAGCCGCTCGGCGAGCTGCTGCAACTCGGCCTCCATAAGCGGCAGCTCGTGCAAAAGCGCGCGCGCTTGCGGCCAGCCGAGCACGGCGAGCGTGCGATAGCTTTCTACATCCAGCAAGCGGCCCACGAGCCGCCCCGTTTGATGCGGCGAGTTGGAGCCGGTGAAGACCAGCAGGCGCTCAAATCCCTCGTGCAAGGCAAGCGAAGCGAAGGCGATGGAGCCTGCGCGTCCCATGCGCCCGCCGGCAAGCCGAGGCCCGAGCGCCTCGCGCGCAAGCGCAAGCAGGTCCTTGTCGCTGCGCGCGCCGCGGGGAAGGCACAGGAGATCCAGCGCGAGCAGCAGCTTGCCTGGAATCTCGGCGATCCATGCTTGTGGAAGATGCTGCAATGCATTGCTCGCAAACGGGGGATTCGTTTCATCCGCAGCAAGCGTGAAGAGATAGCGCGCGCTTTCCACATGCCGTTGCAATGTGAGCGTCCAATGGGGCCTTGAGATGCGCAAATGCTCGCCTGCTTGCCGCGCCCCCGCATAAAGCCGCTCGCCCGCAAGCTTGCTCCAATGCGCAAGCTCCTGCTCGCGATCGCCGCCGTGCACGAGGAGAAACACGATGCGCGCGGGCGCGGCCACAGGCTCATAAGCAAAGCGATGAACCTCGTCCTGGATGCGGGTAAGCTCAGGATGCAGCGCAAGGCCCAACTGTTCGTGCCGTTCCATGCGCGCAAGCCTTCCCATCCCTTGCCGTGCGCACAAGCACGCTTTGATGTGCGCGCGGCTTCTTTTTACCCTTCGCGCCCAACGGGGGCAACGAGCCGAACAAGGGAGGCTTGCGATGCAGGCAAAGGACTTTGCCGGTCAGGATCTTGCGGGGCGGGATTTCTCGCATGAGGACCTGCAAGGGGCGGACTTCACAGGCGCCGTGCTGCGCGGCGCGCGCTTTCGCGGTGCGAACTTGCGCGGCGCGTGCTTGCACGGCGTGGATGCGCGTGAGGCAGACTTCACGGAAGCGGATCTTACGGGTGCGGATCTAAGCGACGGCGACTTCCGCAGCGCGCGCTTTGTACGCGCGGTGCTTGCGGATTCGCTGCGCCAAGGCGCGCGCTTTGACAAGTGGGCGCTCAAAAAGGCCTGGCTTACGGGGCCGCCGCAAGAGCTTGTGGATTAGGCGGTCATGCCCTCTTCGGTGGTGTCTTCCCCGCTCGTTTCCACGGCATACACGCGCACGGGCTTCTCCAAACCGCGGATGGGCATCGGCGGCAGCGCGCGCAGGCCCTCTTTGTGCGCAAGCCGGCGGTAGGTTTCTTCGCAAAGCAATACTTCGCCGCCTTTGGCCATGTCGGTGAGCCGCGCGGCAAGGTTCACGGCCTCGCCCACGCAGGTGTATTGCCGCGTTTTTTCCGCGCCGATGGAGCCGACCACGACTTCGCCTGAGCTGATGCCGATGCCGACCTCAAGTGCAGGCCAGCCGCGCGCGCGTTGTTCACGGTTGAAGCGCACAAGCGCCTGTTGGATGTTCACGGCGCAACTGATGGCCTGATCGGCGGCATCGGGCACGGCCAGCGGCGCGCCGAAAACGGCCATGATTTCGTCGCCGATGTATTTGTCCAATGTGCCTTGATGCTCAAACACGATCTCTACGACCGTCTCAAAATACCGATTGAGCATGGACACGACTTCTTGCGCGGGCATGCCGCTTGTGAGCTTCGTGAAGTCGCGGATGTCCGCAAACAGGACGGTGACCTCGCGCAGCTTGCCGCCGCTGTCCAGCCGCACCTTGCCGGCGAGCACAAGCTCGGCCACGCTTGGCGAGACCAGGCGTTCAAACTGGGCCTTGAGGCGGGTTTCGCGCTCCACTTCCAAAAGCAGCCGCTGGTTTTGCACGAGCAAGGCCAAGTGCCGCGCAATGCCCGCGAGCAAATCCAAGTCGCGCTTCGTGAATGCGCCAGCGCTGCGCTGGGAGTCCAGATGCACCACGCCGATGGGCTTGCCCTCGGCCAAGATGGGTGCGCAGAGGATGGAGCGCATGCCTTGGATGACGATGGATTCGGCTTCGCGGAAGCGGTCGTCGCTTGCGGCGTCGGCAAGCAGCACGGCGTTGTGCGTGCGCATGACCTCCTGCACCACGGATTGCGAAACCGAAAGCTCGTCTTTGGCGCCGTTGCGCACGGCGAGCGCGCGCGGCACGAGCTTGTCGTCTTCCAGCAAAAGAATCGCGCAGTGATCGGCGTGGAAGATGCTGCGCAGCGCCTCTGCCGCCTCGGCGAGCAAAGGCGCAAGCTCTCTGCGACCGCTAAGGCGCTCTAAAAGATGCAGCCCAAGGCGAAGCTTTTCGTAATCCTGCCGCAATGCGCCGAGATCCACGACCTCGGCTGCGGGTGCGAACAGCGCGGCCTGCTCCACTTCCAGGCTTTCTTCAAACTTGGGCGGGGCTTCGTCGGCGCGAAGCTGCACGCTGGAGATGAGGCGCTCTTGTTCGCTTTGGGCGACGAAGAGCAGGTGCGTGCGGCCGATGCGCACGCGGTCGTTGTCTTGAAGCGGGTGGCGCTGAATGCGGCGTTCATTCACGAAGGTGCCGTTGGCGCTGCCGATGTCTTCAAGGATCCATGTCCCGCCTTCGCGAAACACGCGTGCGTGTTTGCGGGACACGAGCGGATCCGACACCACAAGCTCGCAGCGCGGATGACGCCCGATGGTGATCGGGCCATCAAAGTCAAAGGTGCGTCGGATGCCGTGCGTGTCTTCAATGATCCAGCGAGGCATAGGCTGAGTGTAGGCCAAAGCGCGGGCTGCGGCTAGTGGCGCATGGGGCTGGATAGCTTGGGATTTGCGCTTGTTGATGAGGCGGCGATGCGGGTAATGCGGGCGTGGCAGGCCACGCCTCTACGGGTGGTGATTACGAACGCTGGTGCCGTGTTGCGCTAAAGCGCAACCTACAGGCGATTCTTGCAAACATTTGCAAAAGCGGGCATGTAGGTCGGGATTTGGCCCGACATTCACGCCCGCGTTTGCAACCGCTGGCGCATTGTCGCGCTAAAGCGCGACCTACATTGCCGCTTGCAAACCGTTCGCAAAAACCGCTCTGTAGGTCGGGCTTTAGCCCGACATTCACGCCTGCGGGTGCAACATGCAATCGTAGGGGCAACGCGCCGTGCCGGCCGTTGTTGCGAACGCCGGCGATTGGTTTTGCGGACGAGGCATCCCCTCGCTACGGGCGATGATTGCAAACCATTCGTAAGGAGCCACTGTAGGTCGGGCTTCAACCCGACATGTGCGCCCACGCTTGCAAGCGCCGGCGCCGTGCCGCCCTGAAGGGCGGCCTACATTGCTGCTTGCAAGCAGCTTGCAAAAGTGGGTCTTCGCCAGCCTTTGCCTCAACAATTGCGAATGCCAGCGCCTAAGTGGCCATTGTCATCCCCTTAAAAGCGGGTCTGCTTTCTGACCCTTGAAGGGAGAGGATACCGTCGCAAACGAGTCGTAATCCCCTCAAAAGCGGGTCTGCTTTCTGACCATGTGCGGGGGCAAGGAGCTCACGGGGAGGTGTCGTAATCCCCTCAAAAGCGGGTCTGCTTTCTGACAAAACCGCCCAAGAAGCCCGCGCTGGAACCCAAGTCGTAATCCCCTCAAAAGCGGGTCTGCTTTCTGACGGTTGAGGTGCGGGCGTTGGCCAAGGCGGAGGCGTCGTAATCCCCTCAAAAGCGGGTCTGCTTTCTGACCGCGTTCTCCCGCAGGAATATGTCGAGGCCCTGGTCGTAATCCCCTCAAAAGCGGGTCTGCTTTCTGACCAGGCCGCCGCGCAAGGTATCTACGCGCAGGCAAAGTCGTAATCCCCTCAAAAGCGGGTCTGCTTTCTGACCCGCTCACCCCGAAAAAATCATTTGTAAAGAACGACTTACGCGACCGGTTCACAAAAATCCGACCGCGCGCGGGAGTTCACTCCCCACAAGCCCGCAACATGCCAGCGCGCTCGGCGCGCGTCAAGCCCTTCGCGGCGCGATGCAGACGGTCGCTAATGAATCAAATGGCCGATGCGCGAAAGCCGCGGCAGGTGGCGCACGGAATCCCACGACCAGAAGATCACGCGCGCCTTGCCGATCAGGTTCTTCTGCGGCACGCAGCCCCAAAAGCGCGAATCGCGCGAGTTGTTGCGATTGTCGCCGAGCGCGAAATAGCAATCCTTGGGCACGCGCCATACACCGTCGCGGATGGAAAACTCCTTGCGCAGCACATCGTGCTTGACCCCCATGAGATCCTCTTCATAGCGCTCGGCCACATCCTCCAGCCCGCTTGCCATGTGGTACCTGTAAGGTCCCAAGTCTCTTAGCGGCATTTTCTTGCCGTTGATGTAAAGCGCGTTGTCGCGGTATTCCACGAGATCGCCCGGCAACGCCACGATGCGCTTGATGTAGTCCTTGCTCGGATCCTCGGGATAGACAAAGACGGCCACATCGCCGCGCTTGGGGGGCCTGGGGAAAAGCTGGATGTCCGTAAACGGAATGCGAAAGCCGTAGTCAAAGCGCGTGACGAACAAATAATCGCCGACGAGCAGGGTCGGCACCATGCTGGAGGAGGGGATCTTGAACGGCGCCACGATGAACGCGCGGATCGGCGCGACGATCGCAAGCACGATCGCAAGCTCGCGCACGAAGTTCACAAGCGGATGGCGTTTTTTCTCGCTCATCCCTCGTCCTTCACGCGCAGCACGGCATGAAAGGCCTCCTGCGGCACCTCCACGCGCCCGATCTGCTTGAGCCGTTTTTTGCCCTTCTTTTGCTTCTCCAAAAGCTTGCGCTTGCGCGTGACATCGCCGCCATAGCACTTGGCCGTCACATTCTTGCGCAGCGCCTTGATCGTCTCGCGCGCGATCACGCGCGCGCCGATCGCGGCCTGAATCGCGACATCAAACTGCTGGCGCGGGATCAGCTCCTTCAAGCGCTTCACGATCGCGCGCCCGCGCCGCTCGGCCATCTGGCGATGGACGATGAGCGAAAGCGCATCCACGACCTCGCCGTGCACGCGGATGTCCAACTTGACCACATCGGCCTCGCGCCAGCCCGCAAGCTCGTAGTCCATGGACGCATAGCCGCGCGAGACCGTCTTGAGCCGGTCAAAGAAATCCACGACGATCTCGGCGAGCGGCAGCTCATAGCGGATGAACATGCGCCCGGCGCCCGCATAGCGCATCTCCTTTTGCACACCGCGGCGCTCCTCGCAAAGCTTGAGAATCGCGCCCACGAAGCGCTCGGGCGTGAAGATGCTCGCATCCACGATCGGCTCCTCCATCTTGGCGATGCGCTGCGGCTCGGGAAACTCGCTCGGGTTGGCCACTTCGCGCACCTCGCCGTTCGTGAGATGCACGCGATAGACGACGCTGGGGGCCGTGGTGATTACATCCTGTTCAAACTCGCGCTCCAGGCGCTCCTGGACGATCTCCATGTGCAGCATGCCGAGAAAGCCACAGCGAAAGCCCAGGCCCAGCGCGGCGGAGCTTTCCGGCTCAAAGCTGAAGGCGGGGTCGTTGAGGTGCAGCTTCTCCAAGGCGTCGCGAAGCTCGTCGTAGTCCGCGGGATCCACGGGATAGATGCCGGCAAAGACCATGGGTTTGGCGCGCCGAAAGCCTGGAAGCGGCTCGTGGGCTGGGCGCGCCGCGTGCGTGATCGTATCGCCTACCTGCAGCTCGGAAAGCCGCTTGATGCCCGCGACAAGATAGCCGACATCGCCCGAGGCGAGTGCCATAAGCTTCTGGCGGCGCGGCAGCAGGCGGCCCAGCTCCTGCACCTCGTGCTCGGCGCCCGTGGACATAAGCCGCACGCGCTCGCCGGGCTTCACGACGCCGGACACGACGCGCACGAGCGCGATCGCGCCGACATAGGGATCAAACCAGGAATCAAACACGAGCGCGCGCAACGGGCCTTCGTCGTCCTCCTCAGGCGGCGGGAT
>WFOX01000181.1 GCA_015487905.1 Mariprofundales bacterium | reverse complement strand
GATCCAGCCGAGCACGGCGTCCGGAATGTTGTGCACGAGCTTCATGCTCGTGGTGATGATGGTGGTGTAGACGACGGCATAGACGATCAGCATGGCAAGAAACGCGAAGATCGTCGTGCCGTAGGCGAGGTCAAGCGCAGGAATCACGATCGCATTTGCCACCGCCCCCATGCCGTTCATGATGAAGAAGCCCGCAATCAGCCCGATCAGCATCAATGCGGGGCGGGCGAGGAAAAGACCGCCGAGGGCTGGAAGCGATGCAGAAGAGAAGTCCCGCATGCGACCTCCTCTTGCCTGTTGCCAACCTTGAGTGCCGCAGTTGCCCCTGTCAAGCCCCGCGGCGGTGCAATGGTCTGGCCGGCGGGTCGCCCCTCCGGTTGCATGTGGCAACCGCCGGCGTAAATGTCGGGTTAAAGCCCGACCTATAGGGCATTTTGCAAGCCGTTTGCAATATGCAGAGTAGGTTGGGCTTTATGCACCCCAGTGTGCACAGCATTTTCGTGGTTCGCAGCCAGCGACACAGCGGCGCAGACATCTCCGCGCGGCTAGGCTTGGCCGCCATGTGCATCTTCAAGGAGCATGCATGACAACCGAGCCCTTACTGCTCGCCCGCGCGCTCATCGCGCGCCCTTCCATCACGCCTGAGGACGCGGGCTGCCAGGACTTGCTGGAAGAGGCGCTTGCCCCTTTGGGCTTTCAGCGCCTGCGCGCCGATCAAGGCGGCGTCACGAACAGCCTCTTCGTGCGCAAGGGTGAGCGCGAGGGAAGCCTTTGCTTTGCCGGGCATACCGATGTCGTGCCGCCCGGGCCGGAAGCGCAATGGCCCAAGCCCCCTTTTTCGGCCGCCGTGGAGGATGGCGTTCTCTGGGGCCGCGGCGCGCAGGACATGAAAAGCTCCATCGCCTGCTTCGTGGCCGCCGTTGCCCGCCTCATCCGCGCGCGCGAGGCGCTGCCCACGCTCATGCTGGCGATCACCTCAGATGAAGAAGGCGAGTCCATCCACGGCACGGCCGAGATCGTGCGCCTCATGCAGCAAGAGGGCCTCGTGCCCGATGCGGTGCTCGTGGGCGAGCCTTCATCCAAGCACACCCCCGGCGATGTGATCCGCCGCGGACGGCGCGGGGTCGTGCAGGTGCATCTGCTTGCGCGCGGCAAGCAGGGGCATTCGGCCTATCCGCACGAGGCCGACAACGCCGCCGAACGGCTCGTGCGGGCGCTTGCGCGCGTGCTGGCGATTGACTGGGGCGAGCCCGCCCCGGGCTTTCCGCCCACCACGGCGGCGCTCACGAACCTGCAAGCGGGCTGCGGGGCCGTGAATGTGATTCCGGGCGAGGCGCGCGCAACCCTGGACATCCGCTACAACCCCGCGCTTTCGTTTGCCACCATCCAACAGGCGCTGCTTGCGGCGCTGGACGACGAGAAGATTGAGGCCCGCATGGAGCACCACGCCGAAGCCTTCGCCACACCGGAGAACCACCCGTTCGTGCGGCTCGTGGCCGAAAGCGTGCAGGCCGTGGCGGGCATCGCGCCGCGGCTGGATACAGGCGGCGGCACCTCGGATGCGCGCTTTTTCGCCGCCATCGGCGTGCCCGTGTGCGAGCTCGGGCCCACGAACGACACGATCCACCAGATCGGCGAACGCATCGCGCTTGCGGAACTGGAGCAGCTTGCAAGCATCTATGAGGAGATCGTGCGGAGGTTTGCGCGATGACGATCACCAAACTCGGCAACCCCAAGGCCAGGCCCTCCAAGGAGCTGGAAACCTTTGACAATCCCTATCCCGATCGGGACTACTGGGTGCGCATTGAATGCCCGGAATTCACTTGCCTTTGCCCGATCACGGGCCAGCCGGATTTTGCCAAGATCTACATTGACTACATCCCCGACAAGCGCTGCGTGGAGCTCAAATCGCTCAAGCTCTACATCTGGAGCTTCCGCGATGAAGGGCACTTCCATGAGGAAGTCGCCAACCGCATCGCGGACGATCTCGTGCGCGCGATGCAGCCGCGCAAGTTGAAACTGCGCATGGTTTTCAATGTCCGCGGCGGCATCACGACGACCGTGGAGGTGGAGCGCCCGTGATCCGCTTCCGCAAGATGCATGCGCAAGGCAATGATTTCGTGATCTTGGGCGACGGGCGCGTGCCCGCGCCGCCCGTGAATACGGAGCTCGTGCGCGCGATTTGCGCGCGGCGCTTTGGGGTCGGCTGCGATCAACTGCTCGTGCTGGATCCCGATCCCGAGTGCGATGCGCGCATGCGCATCTTCAATGCCGACGGCACGGAGGCCTGCCAGTGCGGCAACGGCGTGCGT
>WFOX01000180.1 GCA_015487905.1 Mariprofundales bacterium | reverse complement strand
GGGGTCGGTCGCATCGGCGATCACGCCGAGCCAAGGCCGCTCGTGGCGCGCAAGCTTCTCCTCAAAGCGCGGATCCAACCAAAACACGAACTGCACCTCGCCGCGCCGCATCATCCGCTCGGCCGCATCGGGCGCGGCCCGTCCAAGCAGCCGGAAGTAGCCCGTGGCCTCGGCGCGCGCAAGCAGCGCGCGTGCCGCAGGCCCCATGTGCGCCGCGACGACCACGCTCGGCAGGTGCTTGGGATCGGTGTTGATCGCAAAGCCGAAGAGTGTGAGCTGGATCACGGGCACGCCGATCATCATCGCGAAGGTGAGCCGGTCGCGCCGCATCTGGATGAACTCCTTCGCCATCACGGCAAGCACGCGCCGCCAGGCGTTCATGCCGCCTCCCTGCGGCGCGAAAGGTGCAAAAACACCTCCTCAAGCCGCGGCGGAATCGGCTCCACGGGCCTGCCTGCGGCAATGGCCTCTGCGGCCCTGCGAAGCGCCGCCGCATCCTCGCCGGCAAGCACAAGCCCTTCGGCCGTCCAGGCAAGATAGGGCGCTAGACCCCGTTCGCGCGCGCGCAACCAATCGGCGCGCGTGGCGCCGCGCACAAGCAGCGAGAAAAGGCCTGAGGCCCGGCGCGCATCCTCCACGCTGCCGTCCACGACGATGCGGCCATGCAGGATATAGACGATGCGATCCGCGTATTGCTCGGCCTCATCCAGATAGTGGGTGCTCACCAGCGCCGCGGCCCCATGCGCGGCCTCTTCCTGCACCTTCTCCCACACGAAGCGGCGCGAATCGGGATCCACGCCGCTTGTCGGCTCATCCAGCAGCAAAAGCCCCGGGCGGTGCTGCAAGGCCGCGGCAAGCTGAAGCCGCTGCTTCCAGCCGCCCGAAAGCCCCCCTGCCAGCACATCCGCATAAGAGGAAAGCCCGAAGCGGGCGATGGCCTCCTCCACGACTCTGGCCGGATCCGAAAGCCCATAGACGCGCGCGGCAAAAAGGAGATTTTCGCGCACCGTGAGATCGCCATAGAGCGCAAAGTGCTGCGCCATGTAGCCGATTTTGGCGCGCACGGCCCAAAACGCTTCCGAGATCGCCACGCCCAGCACCTCGCCCGTTCCCCCATCGGGACGCAAAAGCCCTGCGATCATGCGCATCGTCGTCGTCTTGCCGCTGCCGTTGGGGCCGAGAAAGGCCACGATCTCGCCCTTGTGGATCGTGAGCGACACGCCGCGCACGGCGGGCCGCCCCGCAAAGGACTTGACGAGGTTGGCGACCCTTACGGCAACGGCGGCCATTGCACGCCCACAGGCATGCCCACGGGCCATGACACCTTGGCGGGCACAGGGCCGAGCTCCACGCGGAACAAGAGCTTTTCGCGATGGCGCTCGTCATAGAGCACGGGCGGCGTGAACTCAGGCCGCGTGGCGATGAAGTGCACGGGGAGCGTGAGCCTTTCGGGCGTGGCGCCTGGCATCACCACCCGCAATCGCATGCCCGTGCGAAGCTTTTTGGTAAGGCGCGCCGGTAAAAAAGCAATCACCTTGCGCGCGCCAACAGGACGCAAGCGCACGACAGGCTCACCCGGGCGCACGACTTCACCTGCATGGTGCAGCACCTCTACGATCTCGCCCGCCACAGGCGCGCGCACCTGCATCTCGGCAAGCCGCCAGCGCAGCGCCTGTTCCTGCGCCTGTAAGGCGTGGATGCGCGCGGTCTGCGCGGCCAAACGCGCGGCAAGCGCCTTGGCCCGCGCATGCGCCCGATCCAGCGCCGCCTGCGCAGCGGCGCTTTGCTTGGCGAGCGCCTTGGTCCTGCGCGCCTCGCGGCGCGCAAGCGCAAGCTCCGCGGCAAGCGCCTCATGCTCTTTTCGCGCGGCGGCAAGGCGTGCCTGCAATGCCTCCAGCTCGCGGACGAGGCCCGTGGCATCCAAGGCGAAGAGCAAGGCGCCTTGCTGCACATGCGCGCCTTCCTGAACGGCCACGCGCGCGATGCGCCCGGCTTGCAGCGCCCCGATCAGCCGATCCTCGGCCTCCACCCAGCCTGAAAAG
>WFOX01000179.1 GCA_015487905.1 Mariprofundales bacterium | reverse complement strand
GTGGCGGCGCTGTTTTACGGCAATCGTCTGTCGGCCGCGAATGTGGGCGACTCCCGCATGTATCGTCTGCGCAAGGATGTGCTTTCGCACATCACCGAGGACCACTCGCTCGTGCAGGAGCAGGTGCGCCGCGGTTTGCTCACAGCCGACGATGCGCGCGCATCCACGATGAAGAATCTCGTCACCAAAGCGCTTGGCGTGGAGCCCGGCGTGGAGCCCGACATCGTGGAGGATGTTTTTCAGGCCGGAGACATCTATCTTTTGTGCTCGGACGGGCTCACGGATGTCGTGCCGGATGAGGCGATCCGGTTGACGCTCGTGGAGTTCGGCCGAGACTTGAAGAGGGCGGCGGAGCACCTCGTGATGCTCGCCAATGATGCAGGCGGGCCGGATAACATCTCGGTCGTGCTCGTGCGCACGCCCGAGCGCGTGCACCGCAAGGCGGGGCTTTGGAGCCGCCTGTTTGGGCGCTGAGGCGAAAGGAGGGATGGGCGCATGGCTGCAAAGATGATTCTCAAGTTCCGCGATGCCGTCATCGGCGAGTATATGTTGGAAGGCGATGAGATCACGATCGGGCGCAAGCCCGGCAACACGATCCAGATTGACAATCTCGCCGTAAGCGGCAGGCATGCGCGTGTGGTGCGCGTGGGTTCCAAGCTCGTGCTGGAAGATCTGAACAGCACGAACGGCACCTATGTGAACGGCGAGCGCATCACGAAGCATGTGCTCAAGCACGGCGACCGCATCACGGTCGGCAAGCACACCTTGATCTTCGTGGAGGACCAGCAAGCGCCGCAGCCTGCGCCCGAGCCTGAAGAGGAGGAGCTGGAAAAGACCGTGGTGCTCACGCCGCAACGCGCGCAGGCCGCAGGCGTGAAGCCCAAGGCCGCGCAAAGCACACGCGTCAAACTTCCGCTCGGTGAGGTGCGCATTATTTCCGGGCCGCTTGCCGGGCGCACGATTGAGCTTTCGGCCTCGCTCACCACGATCGGCAAGGACGACCATTGCCGGATTCGCGTAAAAGGCCTCATGGTCGGCAAGCAGGCCGCCGCGATCACGCGCCGTCCGAACGGCTACTTCATCGCCTATGTGGAAGGCTTCACGAAGCCGAAAGTGAATGGCGAGACCGTGGACGAAGAGCCACGTCGTTTGAATGACGGCGATGTGATTGAGATCGGCGACACGAAGATGCAGTTTTTCCTGAATAAGCAGGCGTAGATTCTGGACGCTTCCGTCTATCCTGATTTTTGCAAACGGATTGCAGGCGTTCCCGCTAGCCCTTTCGGGCGACAATACACCGACGGGTGCAAACAACGGCGCATGTCGGGCTGAAGCCCGACCGACAGCCCCGTTTTGCAAATGTCTTGCAAGGATTTCCTGTAGCTCACCTTTCAAGGCGACACCGCGCCAGTGCTTGCAACCATCGCCCGAAAGGGCGCGGCAAGGCTGTGCCCGCAAATCCGTCCCAGCGCGGGGTTATCTTCCGTGCACGGCGGGAAGCCCCGCCGCCTGCCAGGCCGCAAAGCCACCCGTGAAGTTATAGACAGGCGCAAAGCCAGCCCTGGCGAGCATCACCGCCGCACGCGCCGAGCGCTGCCCCGAGGCGCAGATGCAGATGATCGGCTTGCCCTTGGGAAGTTCGTTCAGGCGCGCGGCAAGCTCGGCAAGCGGAATGTGGCGCGCGCCCTTGGGGTGCCCTGCGGCCCATTCGGCGTCGGTGCGCACATCCAGCACGATGTGCGGCGTATGGCGCATCGCAAGATAACCCGCTGCATCCAAGGGCTTGACACCCGCAAGCCGAGGCGCGATCCAGCGCCCCCAAACAACCCAGCCGAGCAGGGCCAGCGCAAGGATCGTGAGACCATGTTGTTCAAGAAATGCGCGCATAGGGCCTCCTCAAACGGAAAATCTTCGCAAACCTTTTTGCGCCGGGCTTGCATGCGGCCATGCAGGTTGTCCCTTTCGGCGACATGGCACCAACCGATGCCATCACCCATTTTTTCGGGCGACCCATCGGGTCGCCCCTACAAGGCAACCGGTATGCCATCATCGCCTGTAGGGGCGAGGCGATGCCTCGCCCGCCAGCGCCCACGTTCGCCATGCGGGCGACCCGGCGGGTCGCCCCTGCGGGACAATGCGCCTTCCATCATCGCCCGTAGGGACGAGGCGGTGCTTCACCCGCGAAACCAGGCGTCGGCGCGGGCTTCGGGCGACGCAGCGCGTCGCCCCTACGGAGGCAATGGGTTCGCAACCAGCGCCTGTAGGGGCGAGGCGGTGCCTCGCCCGACAAAACACCGGCCGCATCAGGCGCAGCTTGAGCGAAAGCCGAGCTTTTTCAGGAAAAACTCCATCGGGCAAAAGCGCGTGAAGCCCGATTGAAAGAGGTTGGCGCCCACAAACAGCGTGAACCAAAGCCAGCTCGGCTTCGTGATGTCCACGCCGTTCACCTTCCAGGCAAGCAGCACCGACAGCATCACGAAGCTGCCGGCGATGATGCGAATCATGCGTTCCACGGTCATCGTCATCCCTCCTTTCTTGGTTTAGTAGCTCCAACGCGCCCAGAGATAGGCGTTGTCATCATGCTTCATCATGCCAAGCAGCCAGGAATCCGGCCCTTTCGTGAAGATGTGCGCGCCCGCGGTCACCGTGAGCATGTCGTTCACGGCATAGGACAGCTCGGGGTTGAGCATGCGCCCGCCGTGCTGGATCGCCATCGCAAAGAACGAGAAGGTGAGCGTCTGGTTGAGAAACAGCGCGCGCAAGTTGGCGGTCGCGAAGAGCCGGTTCCTGGGCAGCGGCTTCGGCCCGCGCCCTGCGGCAAACGCAAACTGCGCTGCCGGCAGGTAGCGATCGTAGTGCAGCATGCGCTCGCCATAGAGCTGGATCGCAAGCGTCACATCAGGAAGAAGCTCGTGCTCGTAGCCCACAAGCCAGCGCTGCTGGCTGTTGGCGATGAACGGGTCGTTGCCCGAGCGATCCTGCACCGAGTCGTAATAGCCTGCTTCCAATGAGAGCACGCCGCCCAAGATCTGCCCCTGCACGGTGAGCGCATAGACATTGAGCCGCGGGTAGATGATGCGACCTGTGGCCGGATTGAAGCCCTTGTCCGGCTGGTGCCAGTGCGTGCGCGCGGCATAGAGGTTGAGATCCCACGAGCCCATCGGCACATGCGCGCGCAAGGCGGCCTCGCCGTTGCGAAGCGTGGGGGCGGGTCGCGTCTCGCCCACAACCCCAGGCGGCGCATAGAGCATCCAGCGATCGGGGCCGGGCACGATGTCCACCTCGGTGCGCGGCGCAAGCACGAACTCCAGCTCCACGGGGCCGGCGTAGTGCAGCACCTTGAGCGCGTCCACAGGAAGCTTCATGTATTCCAAGGGAAGACCCGCGTAGAACGCGGCCCAGTTCTTCGGCCAGATGTCGCTGATAAAGAGGCGATCGGCGATGCCCCAAGTCATCATCTGGCGGCCTGCGCGCACCTCAAAGACATCGCCGCGCCACTCACCCCAAAGCTCGCGCACATCCAGGCTTGCAGGATTCGCCT
Source organism: Mariprofundales bacterium (assembly GCA_015487905.1). GTDB lineage: Bacteria > Pseudomonadota > Zetaproteobacteria > Mariprofundales > S012-25 > S012-25. The sequence continues at coordinate 3,209 of WFOX01000179.1, read as the reverse complement.
GCGTGTTGGGATTTGCAAAGTCGTAAAGCGCATCAATCTTGGCGACGAAGCCGACCGAGCCGTCGTCGGAGTCGCCTGTGACCTCCAGGCGCAAGCGGTTTTCGCCCGCAAGCCAGTTGTTCTTGGCGCCCTTGTTCGGGCCTTGGGGCAAGGCAAGCGCATCCGTGCGCAGGCTCGCCGCGCCCTGCGCAAAGCCATGCACCTCCAGCTCCGCGGCCTGAGCCGGGGCGGCGGCGAGCGCCGCCCCGAGCACAAGCCCAAGCATCGCATGCTTCTTCATCGCCATCCCCTCACTTCACCCAGCGCTTGGGCGGATTGCGCAGGCTGCGCTCCGAAAAGACCGTGTCCGGAATCCCGATGTTGAGCTTCACATCGGTGAACTCCACGGTCGTGTAGTGGGGCGTGGCGAGGTTTTCCATCTTGCCGGCGAGGCCGATCCAGAACCCATCCACTTTGCCCCACTTGGTCATCGTGAAGCGCTTGACCTCGTTGCCGGACTCATCGTAGTAGGACTCGCGCAGCACCAAGAAGGTCTCCTGATCCACCCAGGTCTTGCGCCAGGCGTAGTCGCGCTGCGGTGTCTTGGGCGTGTTCTTGATCACCCAGGCCTTGCGGCCGTTGATCGTCTCCTCGCCCAGAAGCTCCGAGTTGTCCTTGCTCGGATGGCGGCCCGAGATGTCCTCGTAGGTGTAGTCCGAGCCGACAAACGCCGTGCGCGCATCCCCGGGCGCGATGCGCTTGACCATGCGGATGGCCGGGATGAAGAGCTTGCGCTCGTCATCGCCCAAGGGGTGCTTGATGACGAGGAAGGTCATGCCGCGCACATCGGCGGGCTTCTTGAAATAGACGAAGAACTTCTGATCGCCGCCCTCGGCGACATCCTTGCGCAGGATCGTGAACTCGCGGATGCGCTTGCCGCCGTCCGGATTCACGATCTCCATGTGCACATGCGCCTTGCCGTCGTCGCCCGCGTAATAGACGGCGAGATGCGCCTTCTCCATGATCTCCTTGGCCGTAAGCGCCCAGGCGGGATTTGCGCCCGCAAGCGCCAAGGCCGCAGCGATGGCCAGCATCGTCTTCTTCATCACTTCACCTCCTGGATCAAGGTTTGGGCCTTCCTTTCGCCGATGCGGAAGCCCGCGATCAGCGCAGGAAGCAGCAGCATCGTCGCGACCCACGACAGGGCCATGATGGATGCAAGCAGCACGCCGACCGTGACATAAGGCACGAGCGGCGCGAACAGAAGCGGCGTAAAGCCGATGGAGACGACCAGGGCGTTCTTGGCAATGGCGCGCCCCGTCTCACCGAAGATCGCCTCCAAGGCCGCAATCAGGTTCGGGTGGCGGCGGCGCTCCTCGCGGTAGCGCTCAATGAAGTGGATCGCGAAGTCCACCGAAAGCCCGAGCGCAAGTGAGGAGAGCACGGCCACGGGCATGTCGTAGCTCTTGCCGATCAGCCCGATCACGCCATAGCTGAACGCGATCGTGAAGGTGAGCGGCAGCATGGACACCACCGCCCAGACGAACGAACGGAACAGCACGAGCATGAGCACGAACACGACCACATAGGAGCCAAGCAGCGCATCCATCATGCCGGCGACCATCTTGTCCTGCCACACCTTGTTGATGTAGGTGAGCCCCGCCCAGGTGTGCTTCAGGCCGTCGGGCGCGGGATGCTTAGCCATGTAGTCCTCGGCGACTTGCACCACGCGCGCCATGTTCTGGTTGTCGCCGCTTGTCATCTGGATCCAGACATTGGCGCTCTTCGCATCGTAATCAATGAAGTGATCCAGATCGCGCGGATTGCCGCTCATGCCGAAGAGAAAGAGATACTGCGCGATCTCATCCTTCGTCTGCGGTACGACCTCATAGCGCTCGTCTTCATCGTGCATGGCCCAGTTCACGCGTTTCACGAGATCCACATAGCTCGTCGTCTTGCCGACACTGCGATCGGCCTCAAGCGCTTTCTGCAAGCCTTCCAGCCAGCGCGCGACCTCAGGCCGCTTCATGACCTCGGGCGCGCCGTCAAAGCGCAGGAAGGCCGTGTAGGTGCCCGCGAAGTGGCGGTTCATGACCGTATCGGCCACGCGCACCGGCTCGCCCGCCTTGAACCAGTTCACGGGGTTGTCGTTGATCACGATCTTGCTCATGCCCCAGAAGCTGAGCGCAAAGAGCACGGCAAAGACCACCGTGACGAGATGCGCGCGTGCGATCGCGAAGTTGCCGATCTTGGGCAGCCAATGCCCGAGCGCGCTTTGCTCGGCGGGCTTGAGCTGCCGCACAATACGGCCGAGCCGCTCATCGCCGAGCGAGATGAGAAACGCCGGCAAAAGCACGAGCGTCACGGCCCATGAGAGCAGCACGCCGAAGGCCACGAACACGCCGAAGACCTGCACGGGCGGGATCGGTGTCAGCGCCAAGGAGCCGAAGCCCGCAACCGTGGTCAGCGTCGTATAAAGCATCGGCTTGAAGAGATCGGCGATGACCTTGTTGAGCGTGTCCATGCACTGGCACAGCCGCTGATAGTGGTCAAAGAAGTGCGAAAGGATGTGCACCGAGTTCACGACCGCGATCGGCATCAAAAAGATCGGGATCATGGAGCTCATGATGTGCACGGTGTAGCCCATGCCGATCAAAAGCCCCATCGTGACGATCACGGCCACCATCGCCACCATCATCGGCCCGGCCACAAAGGCCCAGTGGCGGAAGAACCACCAGAGCATGATCATGAGCACAAGGCCCGCGAGAGGCGCCGAGATCGCCATTTGCAAGAACATATCGTGGCCGAAGGTGTCCTCGGCGACGGGAAGCCCCGCGATGTAATACTTCTCCGCGGCGTGCCCCCCTGTAACCTCGCGGATGATCTTGCGGATCTCCTGCGATACCCGATAGGAGATCATCTTCTTCTTGATCGGCACATAGATCGCAAGCCCCTGCCCGTCGCCGCTTGCAAGCTTCTCGGCGAGCAAGGGATCGGCCAGCACCTTCTTCTTGAGCGCATCGGCCTCGGCTTGCGTGGCCGGGGGCTTCGGCATGATCGTGTGGATGTCGAGCATGCCGCCGCCGGATTCCACCATGTCCGAGGTCGCAAGGCTCATCACATCCACGGCGACCACACCGTCAATCTTCTTCACGCGCCGGGCGATCTCCCAGACATGCTTGAGCGTCTCCGGCGTCCAAACGCCGTGCGGATCGCTCTCATGGACGACG
>WFOX01000178.1 GCA_015487905.1 Mariprofundales bacterium | reverse complement strand
GTGGACAATGTGAATACGCAAAATACGGCCACGATCATGGTGCGCTTCCGCCATCAGGTGCTGCATTGATGCGGTGGGCCGCAGCGCTTGCGCTGATTGCGCTTGCCTTGTCGGCTGCGGCCGGCGAGGTCTATCGTTGGCGTGATGCGGCGGGCGTCATCCATTTTACGGACGACCCAAGCAAGGTGCCGCCCGATGCCAAGCCCGTGCGCGCGCATCCCGAGCGCTTGATCGTGCTGGAAAATCCTCAAGCGAAGCAAGCGCCTGCGGGCAAGGATGGGGCCGCGCTCTTCGCCCAACGCTGCGCAAAGTGCCATGTGCTTTTTCCCGAGGAAGACCCAAGCAAACAGCCGCTTGCCGATGCGCTTTTGGATGCCAAGACGCGCGCGCCGCGGCCGCTCGGTGAGGTCGTGAAAACCTTGCGCATGGCGGCGGATGGCCGCTTCTCCGATATGGACGCCTTGGAGATCTCCGATGAGGAGCTGCGCCGCATCGCGCGCTACTTGCTTGCGCAGGTGCGTTAGCCGGGTTTGACATTTTCTTTGTATCGTCCTATGTTGCGAGCGTAAGCTAAAGAAGAAGTTGAAGCAAGGGGGATAAGTGGGGCTTCTCTTCGGGAGGACGGAGCCGCTATTGGGCTTGGACATCAGCGCAAGCGCGATCAAGCTCGTGGAGTTGGGGCGCACGCGCGGCGGTTATGTGCTCAAGTCGCTTGCGCATGTGCCGCTTCCCAAGGATGTCATCGTGGATCAGACGGTGATGGATTCGGTGGCCTTGCAGCAAGCGCTTTTGGATGCGTTGGAGGTGGCGCGGCCGTCCACGCATCGCGCCGCGATTGCGCTTGCGGGCAATGCCGTGATCACGAAGACCGTGCAGTTTCCGGCCATGACGGAGCTGGAGCTGGAGGGTCAGATTGAGGTGCTCGCGGACGAGCACATGCCGTTTGCGATGGATGAGGTCTATTTGGATTTTCAGATCCTTGGGACAAGTGGCGAGGACGAAACGCAGATGGATGTGGTGCTTGTGGCCTGCAAGCGCGAGATCGTGGACGACTTTCAGACCGCGCTTCACGATGCGGGGCTGGAGCTTGCGGTCGTGGACTGCGCGGTGTTTGCGCTGGAAAACGCGCTGGAGATCACGCCCATGCATGGCGTGCCGCCGAATGTGGAGGAGCTTTCGCCCGAGGATGCCGAGGTGCATGCACTTGTGTATATCGGCGCCACGATGACGCATGTGAATGTGGCCATCAATGGGCAGATGGCCTTCGTGCGCGATCATTTCTTCGGCGGGCAAAGCCTTACGGAGGAGATTGCCAAGGCCCAGGGGCTTTCGTTTGAGGAGGCCGAGAAGCTCAAGTGCGAGCGCCCGGAGGAGATCCCGCCTGAGGCGATGGAGAACTTCTATGCGGGGCTTGTGGGCGAGTTGCAGCGCGCATTGGATTACTACAGCGCGAGCAAGCCCGATTATCCGGTGAAGAAGATTTTGCTCACAGGCGGCGGGGCGCTCGTGCCCGGCATTGCCGGCGAGCTCGGCGGGCGGCTTGGCATTGATACGGAGCTTGTGAATATCTTTGATGCCGTGGAGGTGCCCGAGAAGCAGTTTGACCGCGCGCATCTTGCGCGCGTGGGGCCGATGTTCACGATCGGCGTAGGCTTGGCGCTGAGGAGCTTTGACGCGTGATTCGCATCAACCTGCTTCCGTATCGCGTGCAGCGCCGCCGCGCGCAGGTGCTGCGCCATCTGCTTGCGCTTGTCGGCGTGGTTGCGGTGGTGGGGCTTGGGATTGCCGCTGCGCACGGCTATGCCTCCTCGCAGCTTTCCTCGTTGGAGGAGCGCTATGCCGAGCTGCGGCGCAAAAACGCCGAGCTGCAACGCAAGATCGGCGAGATCCGCAATCTGGATCGGTTGCGCGCCGATGTGCAGCGCAAGCTCAAGCTCGTGGATCAGTTGCAGCAGGGGCGCTTTGCGAGCTTCCGCATGTTGCTCGCGATTGCGCGCGCGATTCCGCAAAATGTATGGATCACGGAGCTGCACGATCGCGGCGGGCGCGTGGAGCTCAAAGGGGTGGCCGAAAGCCCGGCGGCGATTGCAAGCTTCATGCGCGCATTGGAAGCAAGTCCTGAGTTTGCGGATGTGCGGCTTGGGGTCGTGCGGCGCACGAAGCTGGACAATGCGGTGCTGCGCAGCTTTTCGCTCACGATGCAGCGCGAGGGGGGCGGGGCGTGAATCTGGAGCGTTGGGCCTTTTTGGATGCGCTCAAGCCGATTCTTCCGTATCCGCTTTGGCTCAAGGCGGCGGTGCTGGCGGGCGTGGCCGTGGCGATGGTCGCGGCCTATGTCCTTTTGGGGTGGATGCCGATTCAGGACGAGATCGCCCAGGCCGAGCGCCGCGTACAACAGGAGGAGATGCGCTATCGCAAGAACCTGCGGCTTGCCAAGGATCTTCCGCGCAAGCGGCGCGAGTATCAGACGCTGCAAAAGCAATTGCGCGTGGCGCTTGCGATGCTGCCGAAGCGCTCGCAAATCCCCGAGCTTTTGGAGCAGGTGTCTTGGGCTGGGCGCAACGCGGGGCTTGAGTTTACGGAGTTCAAGCCTCAGGGCGAGGTGCCGCGCAAGATTTATGCCGAGGTTCCCGTATCCCTGCGCATGACCGGCACATTCCGGCAACTTATGGCGTTTTTGAAGGATGTGGGGGAGCTGCCGCGCATCGTGAGCGTGCGCGAGTTGCAGATTCAAAAGCGCCAGGGCGTGCAGTTGGCGATCACGGGGCGCGCGCTCACATACCGGTTTTTGGAGAAGTCCAACAAGTCGCGCAAGCGGCGCGCACGGAGGTAGCCATGCGGGGAAGGTTCGTTGTCGCATTGCTCGGGTTTTTGGGAATGCACGCGGCGTGGGCCGCGGAGCTGCGCGATGTGGAGCTTGCCACGGCGCCGCAAGGGGCCGTGCAGGCCACGCTCGTGTTTGATGCGCCGGCGCGCTTTCGGCTTTATGAGCTGGAGGGGCCGCCGCGCATCGTCGTGATCGCCCCCGGCGCTTCGTTGCGAGCGGGGCTGGGGCCGCAGCTTGGCGGCGTGGGTTTCGTGCAGGCCGTGCGCCTGCGCCAAGGCCAAGCGGGCGTGCGCGTGGAGTTTGCGCTCAGCCGCCGGGCAAATGCGCGCACGCAGCCTGAGGGTGCGCGCCTCAAGCTCGTGCTTGTGCCGGAAGGCAAAAGCGTTGCGGCGAAGGCCGCAGCGAAGAAGGCGCAAGCGGCGCAGGCGGTCATCAAGGACATCACCGTGCGCGATCTGGAAGGGGCGAGCGAGCTTGTCATCATGGGCGATCATTTGCGCGTGAATCACAACGCCTTTCTCACGCCGGATGGCAGAAAGCTCATCTTGGACTTTTGGGGCGCGAAGCTTGCGCTGGCCAAGCAGCACTATTCGTTCCCGGCGCAGTTCGTAGCCAGCGTGGATGCAGGGGAGGCGCCTGGGCGCGTGCGGCTTGTCGTGGGCCTTCCGTCCACGGCGCCAGCAAGCTACCAGATTGAGCCGGGGGCCAATCGCTTCGTGGTGCGCTTCGGGCCGCGGCTTGGCCGCAAGATGGCGGCGGCGCTCACGGTGGAGGAGGTGCAGTTTCAGCCGGAGGATCGCATCGCGCGCGTGAGCGTGCGCACGGATCGGCCCAATCCCGTCATCAATGTGCAGCGCAAGAAGAACATGGTCATCGTGGATGTGGCCAAGGCGCGCTTGGCGCCCGGGCAGGAGCGCACCTTGGATGTGTCGGCGTTTCCGGGGCCTGTGAAGCAGGTGGATGTGTATCAGCTCGGCGATCGCGTGCGCATCGTGGCGCGTTTGCGCGAGCGCGCGCAGGTGACGGCGTTTCAATCCGGCAATGCGGCCACGATCAGCTTCGTGCCGGAGGGGCTTGCGCTTGCGCGCCGCGGCGAGACAGGCGCGCGGCCCTCGCCTTATCGCGGGCAGAAGGTGTCGTTCAACTTCAAGGACATTGACATTCGCAATGCATTGGCGCTCATCGCTGAAATGAGCGGGCTTAACATCATCATGTCCGACGATGTAAAGGGCACGCTCACGATGCGGCTTGAGAATGTGCCTTGGGATCAGGCGCTGGATCTCATTTTGGCGGCCAAGGGCTTGGGCAAGGAGCAGATCGGCAATGTCGTGCGCATCGCGCCGCTTGAGGTGATCCGCGCCGATGCCGAGGCCAAGCGCAAGGCGCAGGAATCGGCTGAGGAGGCTGAGCCGCTTTACACCGAGTTTATTCAGCTCAGCTATGCCTCGGTCAATGATGTGAAGAAGATTTTGGAAGGCGGCTCGTTGCAACAAGGCGGGCAAAAATCCGGCGAGGCCGGTGCGGCGCAGAAGAAAAAGGGGTTGAAGCTGCTTTCCAAGCGCGGCTCCATCTTGCTGGATGAACGCAGCAATGCGCTCATCATCACGGATACGCGTGAGCGGCTAGACAACATCAAGCGCATCATCAAGTGGCTGGATCGCCCGATGCAGCAGGTACTGATTGAGGCGCGCATCGTGGAGGCGTCCGAGGACTTCTCGCGCGATCTCGGCGTGCAATGGAGCGGCACCTACAACGACGCGACGCGCCAGTTCACGCATCAGCTCACGGGTGCGCTTGGCGGCGGCGTGGTCGTGGATGTGCCCGCGCAAGGCCCCGTGTTCGGGTTGGGCTATCGCTTGGGGACGCTCTCCGGCGTGCTCAACCTCGGGCTTACGCTTACG
>WFOX01000177.1 GCA_015487905.1 Mariprofundales bacterium | reverse complement strand
TCGGCAACTTCCCGATGGATGTCTGGGCGGGCGTGCGCACGCCCGAGGCGGTGCTGGCCGCGATCCGGGCAGGCCATGCCGTCGCCTGGGGGCTTCCCAAGGATCGTGATCTCTTCGTGCGCGCGCTGTGGCTGGAGGATGCGCGGGGCGTGCGCGCAAGGCCGGGGGATCGCTTGCGCACCACCCGTGGCGATCTGGCGCTCTCCATCGCGATTGCCGACAAGCTCGGCCGCACACCGATCGCGCTTTCCCTGCAAGTCGTCGTGGACGGGCGCGCGATCCCCTGGCGCATCCAAAGCGACGGCACGGTTTGGCGCAGGCCGCTTGCGCTTGGCAAAGGCGCGCACATCGTGCGCGTGCGCATGCGCGCGGGAGCCTTGCGCATGGAGGCGAATCCGATTGCGGTGGTCGTGCGATGAGGGTGGCGATCCATCAGCCGAACTTTTTGCCCTGGCCCGGTTTTTTTCACAAATGGCAATGCGCCGATGTGTTCGTGGCCTTGGACACTGTGCAGTTTGAAAAAAACGAGTTTCAAAACCGCAACCGCATCAAGACCGCGCACGGCGTGCGCTGGATCACGGTGCCCGTGCATTATCGTTTCCCCGAGCGGATTTTGGAGGTGGAGATCGCCCAAGGCCCTTGGCCGCGCAAGCACAAGGTCATGATCGCGCAAGCCTATGCGCGCGCGCCGTTCTTCAAGGAGCTTTGGCCGAAGCTGGAGTCGCTTTGGGACGATCCGCCGAGGCTGTTGCGCGACTTCAACCTGCGGCTTTTGCGCGCGCTTGGGGAGATGCTTGGCTGCACGGCCGAGATCGTGCTGGCTTCGGAGTTGGGTGTGGATGATCCCGACCCCAGCGCGCGGCTGGCCAAGATCGTCGCGCATCTGGGGGGGACGGAGTATCTTGCGGGCGGCGGGGCGGCCAACTACATGGATGAGCGTCCATTCCGCGAGCGGGGGATTCGCGTGCGCAGACAACGCGTGCGGCCCATCATTTACCGCCAGCAGCACGGCGGCTTCGTGCCGAACCTTTCGGCGCTGGATCTGTTGCTCAACGAAGGGCCGCGCGCGAAGAACATCGTGCGCGCGATGGGGGAGTTCGCATGAGGGTGCTCGCCTTCGGTGCCCATCCCGATGACATTGAGATCGGCTGCGGCGGGTCGCTCGCCGTGCACGCCGATCGCGGCGATGAGGTCTATCTCTTCATCGCCACCGAAGGCGGCGCGGGCGGCGATCCCAAGGTGCGCCACAAGGAGGCCGAGAAGGCCGCCGAGATCCTCGGCGCGCGCGAAATCCTCTGGGGCGGCTTTGCCGACACGCACTTGCCGGAAGATGCGCTCGCGCTTTTGCGCGCCGTGGAAGACGCCGTGCGGCGCGTGCATCCCGAGATCGTCTATGTCAATCACGAGCGCGACACGCACCAGGATCACCGCGCGCTCGCCAAGGCCGTGCATTCGGCCACGCGCTATGTGCCGACTGTGCTTGCCTATGAGACGCCGACGACGATTGATTTCGCACCCACGGCCTTCATGGAGATCTCGGCTGCCCTTTCGCGCAAGATCAAGGCACTGGAGGCGCACGCCTCGCAGATTGAGCGCACGGGTGTCAAGCTCAACATCGTGCAGATCGCGCTTGCCACGGCGCATTTTCGCGGCGTGCAAAGCCGGCTTTCGTGCGCCGAGGGCTTCGTGCCGATCCGCTTGCGCCTATGAGCGGCTGGATTCCGCATTCGCGCCCGCCTGTGCTTGCTGAGGCGCTGCCGGAGCTTGCGCGGCTTGTGTTCGCGCGCAAGCCCGCAACTGGCGCGCTTGTCGCGCGCTTGGAGGCCGAGATCGCGGCAAGAACGGGCCGAAGCTGGGCCGTGGTCGTGGATTCAGGCACAAGCGCCTTGGCGCTCGCCTTGCAGGCGCTTGATGTGCGGCGCGTGGCCCTGCCCGCCTATGCGTGCCCCGCGCTTGCGGCTGCCGCACGCATCGCAGGCGCAAGCCCCATGTGGCTCGATCATGCACCCAATCTTCGCCTTCGCGACGATGCGCGCGCGCGCGCGGCACGCGCCGATGCCGTGGTGCTCGTGCATCCCTTCGGCTATCTGGAGCCACTTGTGGCCGAAGACTGGCCCGTGCCCGTCGTGGAGGACATCGCGCAAGCGCCGGGGGCGGACTTGCAGGGAACGCCCACGGGCGGCTTCGGGCTGCTCGCCGTGGGGTCGCTCTATGCGACGAAGCCCTGGGGTGGCGCGATGGGCGGGTTTGTCGCGGGCGATGACGAGCGCTTGCGCGCGCGGGTGCTTGCCATGCGCTCGGCCGAGCATGCGCTGGATGAGCCGAACGCCGGCCCGCATCGGCTGTCCGATGTCCATGCCGCCCTTGCACTTGCGCGCATCATGCGCGCCGGAAACGAGGCCCGGGCGCGCAAGGCGCTTGCCGAAAAGCTGGATGCGGCGGCAGGGGATTGGGCGGTCCCAGGCCCCCGGCTTCCGTTTCGCTGGATTGCGCGCGTGCGCGATGCCGAGGCCGCGCTGCAAGCTTTGCATGCGCGCAAGATTCAGGCCGCGCGGCCCGTGCCGAGGCCGCTTGCGGATGAGCGCGAGGCACCCGGCGCCTGGGCGCTGTGGCGCGCGTGTGTCTCGGTGCCGCTTCTTGCCGATGCGCGGCCTGAGGAGGTGCGAAGGCTTGTTGCTGCCGTGGAGGCGCTGTGCCGCTAGCGCGCGCGCTTGGGCTTGCGGCGGGGACGCTTGTGGCGCTTCCCGTTTGGGATGGAATGCCGCCTGCCGTGCAGGGGCTGCGGCTGCTTGTCGCCGCCGCCTTGCTTGGCTTTGGGCTGATGCCGCTTGCGATTTGGCTTGCACATCGGCTTGGGGCCGTGGATCGCCCAGGCGGGCGCAAGCTGCATGCCGCACCCACGCCGAGGCTGGGTGGGGTGGCGATCGTCGCCGCCGTGAACCTCACGCTGTTTTTGAACTTTTCGTTTTCGTGGCAGCTCAAGGGCGTGGTGCTCTCAGGCCTGATGGTGGCGGCGATCTCGTTTTTGGACGATGTGCAAGGCGTCTCGGCCAAGGTGCGCTTGCTTGTGCAGACGCTTGCCGCGTTGATCCTCTGGGCCTTTGATGTGCGCCTGGAGTTTTTGGGCACGGATGCGCTTTGGGCGCGCGCCCTTGAGTTTTTCGTTTTTTGGCTTTGGATGGTCGGCATCGTCAATGCCTTCAACTTTTTGGACGGGCTCAATGGCCTGGCCGCCTCGCTGGCCGCGGCCGTGTGCCTGCTCATGGGGGTGCTTGCCGCCTATACGCACCAGACCTACATGCTTTTGATTCTTGCTTCCGTGGCGGGCGGGGCCTTGGGGTTTCTTCCGGATAACGCGCGCTACCACAAGCCAGCGCGCAGCTTCATGGGTGATGTCGGCAGCACCTATCTCGGCTGGATGATGGCTGCTTGCGCGGTCATGGGCGCTTGGAGCGAGGAGGGGCCGATCAAGGCCTATTCCGCCCCTTTGCTCATCTTCTCGGTGATGATCTTTGACATGATTTACACGACGATTGCGCGCATCGCGCGCGGCGATGTGAGAAGCTTCCGCGAATGGATTGAGTATGTGGGCCGCGATCACCTGCACCACCGCTTGCTCGCGCTGGGGTGCAGCGAGCTGGAAGCGGTCGTCGTGATCGTGGCGATCGCCGTGATCACGGGGGCTGCGGGCATTGCGGTCGTCAAGGCTCCCTTGTTTTCGGTGGCCTTGATCCTGTTGCAGGCGGTGGTGTTCTATCTTACCTTGAGCTTTCTCATGCTGCGGGGAAGGCATGCCGATTGGCGATAAAGAGGCGCTCATCGCGCGCTGGCACGCCTTGGATGAAGAAGTAAGGCGAGCCGGGGCCAAGCTCGTGGTCGTGAGCAAATACGCGCCCGATGAGGGTGTGGTAGCGCTGTTGCAAGCGGGCTGCCGCGCCTTTGCCGAATCGCGCCCGCAGGGGCTTCGCGATCGCGCGCGCGCCTATCCCGCCGCCGAATGGCACCAGATCGGCCCCGTGCAGCGCAACAAGGCCAAGTATGTGGCCGCCTATGCGGATGTCTGGCACACGGCGGCGGATCTTGCCGTTGCTGCGGCTGTGGCCAAGCGGCGCACGCGCCCCTTGCCCGTGCTCGTGCAGGTGAATCTCTCCGGCGCGCCGCATCGGCATGGCGTGGGCTGGGAGGAGGCGGAGGCGCTTGTGGAGGCGCTTGCGCGCCTTGAGCCGCTTGTGCCCTGCGGCTTGATGGGCATCGCCCCCTTGGGCGAGGATGCGCGCCCCTATTTCGCCCGATTGCGCGCCTTGCGCGATCGCATCTTCGGCCCCAAGGGCGAGCTCAGCATGGGCATGAGCGGCGACTGGCGCGTCGCGCTGGAGGAGGGGGCCACGATCGTGCGTGTGGGCGGCGCGATCTGGGGCGAATGGGAAGAACGCCACAAGGAGGCCGCATGAGCCTAGGGAACCTCACGATCGGCTTCATCGGCGGCGGGGCGATGGCCGAGGCGATGATCGCGGGACTCGTGCGCGCGGATGTGCGCACGATCCATGTCGCCGAGCCGCGCGCCGCCCGCCGCAAGGAGCTTGTAGAACGCTTCGGTGTCGTGGCAAGCGCGGACAACAAGGATGTCGCGCGCCGCGCCGAGGTGCTCGTCATCGCCGTGAAACCCCAGCAGCTTGCCAAGGCCTTGGCGGGGCTTGGCGCGGCCTTGGCGCCCGAGGCGACCGTGCTTTCCATCGTGGCCGGCGCGCCCATCGCAAGGGTTTCCGAGCTTTTGGGCGGGCATGAGGCGATCGTGCGCGCGATGCCGAACACGCCCGCGCTCATCGGCAAGGGCATCGCGGCGCTGTTCACCAAAGCAGGTGAGCCGCACAAAAGCCGCGCCGAGGCCGTGATGCGCGCGACAGGCGAGGTCGTCTGGGTG
>WFOX01000176.1 GCA_015487905.1 Mariprofundales bacterium | reverse complement strand
CACCGCTTGCGGCGCTCAAAACAACGCAAGCTGCTCCCCCAAGGGCGGGCGGAAGCGGTCGCAGGCAAGCAAAGGCGGCTCGCCATAGCCGCGCCTGCGCACGGCAAGCTGAAAGCGCTTGGCAAGGAGCTCCGCGCGCGCGCCCGTGCCCGTCATGCGCGTGCCCCACTCGGCGTCATAGAGCCTGCCGCCGCGCATCTCCAATAGCGCCCGCTTTACGGCCCCTTCGGCATCGGGGTAGTGGGTGCGCAGCCAATCCATGAATACCTCGCGCAGTTCCCAAGGAAGGCGCAAGAGCACATAGCCGGCCCAGGATGCGCCCGCCTCGCGCGCCCGCGCAAGAATCGCCTCCAGCTCGTGCTCGGTGAGCTTCGGGATCACGGGTGCCACCATGACCCCCACGGGCACACCGGCTTCAGCAAGCCGCGCGATCGTGCGCAAGCGCTGCTCGGGGGAGGCCGCGCGCGGCCCCAGCCGCATCGCAAGCTCGCGATCCAGCGTCTCTATGCTGATGGCCACGGCAACGAGGTTCTCTTTCGCCATTTCGGCAAGCAGATCCAGATCGCGCACGATGAGCGCGGATTTGGTGACGATGCTTACGGGATGCCGCGCCTGGCTAAGCACCTCCAAAATCCGCCGCGTAAGCTTGAGCCGCCGTTCTATCGGCTGATAGGCGTCCGTGTTGATGCCCAGCGCAATCGGGGAAGGGCGATAACCCGGTCGCGAAAGCTCGCGCACAAGCAGCTCGGGCGCATTGGGCTTGTAAAAGATCTTCGTTTCAAAATCGCGCCCGGGCGAAAAATCCCAATAGGCGTGCGTGGGCCGCGCAAAGCAATAGACGCAGCCGTGCTCACAGCCGCGATACGGATTGATGGAGAGCCGAAACGGCACATCGGGCGAATCGTTCTCCTGCACGATGCGCCGCGCAGGCTCGGCGAGATATTCAGCCTCTTCGGCGAGTTCCTCCGCCTCCAGCCAGGCCTCGGCATAGCGGGGCTTGGGTTGCGAAACCGCCCCGCGCACGGGTCTGCGTTTGCCGGCGCGCATAGCTTGAGCTTATCGCAGGCGCTGGAAAACCGAAAGCAGCAGCTGATAGGCCGCGTCATAGATGCCCGGTGCGCCTGAGGCGCGCGGCCCAGCCACATTGAGCACGCGCGGCTGCACCGCATCCAGAAACGCCCGCACTTGCCGTTCCGCATCCGGCGCATGCGGATCCACAATGCACAAAGGCTTGCCGAGCGCTTTCGCGATCTCGGCCGTAAGCCGCGTGCCGCCTGTGAGCGGGCGCGCGGAGAGAATCAAGGTTGCATCGGCGGCCTCCACATTTTCGCGCGTGCGCTCGGCATAGCGCGCGCTCTTCGTCTCCACGAGCGGATAGCGTGATGGAATCACGCCATCCTCGGCGCGTCGTCCCTTGGGGCAGAAGCCGCCGATGGCAATGCCGGCTTCCAGCGCCGCATCCAAAGCCGCGCGATCCACGCCCGTCTGTCCCCCGGAGATCACGCGCTCAGGCCGCATCGCGCACCCAATGCGTCTTGCGCACGATGCGCCCATTGGCAAGCAAACGCAGCTCGTCCCAGCCGGGCGGCAGCGTATCCAGCGCGAAGTTTTCCTCGCCGTGGCGGAACTGCACGAGGGCTGAGGGCACGCCGAAAAAGCGCATGCCGAAGCGGCGGACATCCACGCGCTCGTGCGCATGGCCGAAGACGACCGCGCGCACGCGTCGCAAGGATTTGAGCCATACGCGCACATGCGCACGATCGGCAAGGCCGATGGCATCCATCCAGGGCGTGCCCACGCGCACGGGCGGATGGTGCATGAGGATGAGCAGATGGCGCGCCTTTGCCTTGCGCCGGCGCCGGGCCGCATGGGCAAGCCTGCGCCAGGGGAGCCTTCCGCCCGGATCCGTGCGCGCATCCACGCTGCAAAGCCCAAGCACGGCCCAAGCGCCCAAGCGCCGCCAAGGGCGCCCGAACGCGTGCGCAAGCATCCGCGGTGCATCGTGGTTGCCGGCCACAGCCAAAGCCGGTGCGTGCAGCGCGCGCGCAACCCGTGCATACAGCCGCGGATGCGGCTTATGCACGAGATCGCCCGCAAGCAGCCAAAGCCGCGCAGGCCGCTTGCGTGCGTGTCTCTTCACCTGCTGCCAGCAGCGCGCGGGCCTGCGTCCGTAAAGCGCCGCCTTCGCATCGCGTAGCAGATGCAGATCGCTGGCTGCAAACACCCTAACCATGCAGCGCAAAGGCGAAGAACTTGAGGTATTGCAGCTCGGGCATTGCAAGCGGCCAGGGATGATCGGCGGCTTGCGAGCCCTGGCGGATTACGCT
>WFOX01000175.1 GCA_015487905.1 Mariprofundales bacterium | reverse complement strand
GGCCCGCATCCGCAGCACTCGCCGATTTGATTTGGATGACTTTCCGCAGAGGCGGCGCTACAATGCGCCGCCCGCTGGGGCCGTAGCTCAGTTGGGAGAGCGCAGCATTCGCATTGCTGAGGTCAGGGGTTCGAATCCCCTCGGCTCCACCAGCTTCCGAAGGCGCCCATCTGGGCGCCTTTCGTTTTTGGAAGCGCTGAAAAGCGCGCGTTTAGCTTCCTTCAAACACGCCGATGCGCCGCAGCTTTTGCTGGCGCGCCGCCACGAGTTCCTCAGGCGGCATGTGCAAAAGCGGCTCAAGCGCCGCGAAGATGTGTTCGTCCAGAAGCTTGGCCGCTGTCTTGAGGTCGCGGTGCGCCCCTTCGGGCGGCTCAGGCACGATGCCGTCAATGATCCCTAGTGCGAGCAGGTCTTTGGCTGTGGGCTTCAAGGCTTCCGCCGCTTCAGGCGCATGCTTGCGGTCGCGCCAGAGGATCGCGGCGCAGCCCTCGGGCGAGATCACGGAATAGGTCGCGAACTGCTGCATGAGCAAGCGATCGCCGAATCCCACGGCGAGCGCGCCGCCGGAGCCGCCTTCGCCGATGACCGTGGCCACGACAGGCACGCGCAATCCTGCCAGCACATAGAGATTGCGCGCGATGGCTTCGCTTTGCCCGTGCTCTTCGGCGTCAATGCCGGGCCAGGCGCCGGGGGTGTCCACGAAGGTGAGCACGGGCATGGAAAAGCGTTCGGCAAGCGCAAAAAGCCGCCGTGCCTTGCGGTAGCCCTCCGGGCGCGGCATGCCGAAGTTGCGCAGCTTGCGCTCCTTGATGTCGCGCCCCTTTTGCTGGCCGACGACGACGACGGGAATATCGTGAAAGCGCGCGATGCCGCCTACAATCGCGCCGTCATCGCCAAAGGTGCGATCCCCGTGCAGCTCCGTGAAATCCTCAAAGAGCAAGGGCACATAATCCAGAAAATACGGACGATCCGGATGGCGCGCGAGTTGGCAGATTTGGTGGCGCGTGAGGTTGCCATAGACCTCGGCGATGAGCGCATCCAGCTCTTTGCGCAAGCGCGCGACTTCGTCGGCAAGCCGCTCGGCTCCCGCCTCTTCGCTGGCTTGCGAAAGCTCTTCCAGCTTGGCGCGGATCTCCGCAATCGGCCGTTCAAAGTCCAGATAGGTTGCCATCATCCCTCCTTGTGCCCGAAGTCTAGTGCAATGGGATTGCTCGTGCCGGGATTGCAGTTGCAAAGCGCGACGCTAAGCTTGCGCGCCATCCTTGCTCCGCGCTTTGGGGCGCGGGGCGTGCGCAAGCAAATGCTGCGCACTCCAAAAGGAGGAGAGAGATGTATTACGAAACCGTCTTCATCGTTCATCCCGATCTTTCCCGCGAGAACGCGGCCAAGCTCGTGGACGAGCTCATCGCGCGCGTGGAAAAGCACGGCGGTCGTGTCGTCAAGCGCGAGTCGTGGGGCTTGCGCGAGCTTGCCTATCGCATCGCCAATCGGCGCCGCGGCCATTACTTCCTCGTCGTCGTGGACGGCGAGCCCGCCGTGCAGCAGGCCTTTGAGCGCGATCTGCGCTTGAACGAGCATGTGATCCGCTGGCTTTCCGTGCGCATTGACGAGGTCTCGGAAGAGCCCTCGCCGATCATCGCGCCGCGCAAAGAAGGAGAGGGCGAGCGCGCTGCGTGAACCGCGCCGAAGTTGCGGGCGTGCTGCGCGAGGTGCGCATGCGCTGGACGCCGAACGGTGAGCCCGCAGTGATCGCCCAGCTTTGGACGGAACGCCCAAGGCTTTGGCCGGAAGCACCAAGCGCCCCTGCGGAACAGCCCGTGCCCGTGCGTGCCGTGGGGCCGATTGCGCAAGTGCTTGCCCGCGCCGAGGGCCGCCGCCTGCACATCCGCGGCGTGCTGCGGCGGCGATTTTCGCGGCGCGATGGGGAGCCGTGGTGGGGCCAGCTTGAGCTTTGGGCCACAGAAGTAAGCGCCTGCAAAGGAGGTGAAGATGACGGACGAGAAGCAGGAAATCACGATGGCGACTGAGCCGGAAGCAGAAGAGCAAGCGCCTGCGCAAGTGGAAGAGGAGGCGCAGAGCGCTTCTGCAAGCGCAGCGGCGGCTTCCGAAGAGGCGGCCGCAGCAGAAGAAGACGCAGCGGAAAAGGAAGCAGCGGCTGCGGAAAAAGACGAGGCTGCGCAGAAGAAGGAGCGGCGTTGGTATCCGCGCCGGCGCAAGTATTGCCGCTTTTGCGCGGAGAAGCGCGAGCCCGATTACAAAGACCCGGAATACCTGCGCCAGTTCCTCACCGATCGCTTCAAGATCATTCCGCGGCGCATCACGGGCACCTGTGCGTATCACCAGCGCAGGCTCACGAAGGCTGTGAAGCGCGCACGCATTTTGGCGCTTTTGCCCTACACGACCCTGCACAAGGGCTGGTTTACGCACGAGGTGCAAAAGGTCGTGCGCGAGCGCTAAGCATGGGCGAGGCGCAGCTTCCGCGCGCGGCCGAAGCGCTGCTTACGCGCGCGCTCCCTTGCGGGATCGTGCTCGCGCTGATGCAGCTTGCAGCCGTGGGAGCGGCGCTGTTCGTTGCGCATGTGCCCGTGCTCGGGCCGCTGGCCTTGGCGGCGGGGGTTGCGCTCAACCTGCTTGCGCCGGCGCTTGTCGCCTTCGTGACATTGGGCGGCGGGCTTGCCTTCGGCCTCAAAAGCGCGCTTGTGGGCGCGGCGCTTGTATGGGCGGCAAGCGGTTTCGCGCCGTTTCCCGGCGCGGTGGCGTTGTTCCTCTATGGGATTGCGCCTGCGCTCGCTGCGAATCTCATGGGCTCGCCGCGCGGGCTTGTGCGCAGCGCGAAGTTGCTTTTTTGGGCGCTTACGGGCGCTGTGTTCGCGGGCTTTGCGGCCGCAGCCGCAGCGCAGGGGATCAGCGCCGCAGCGCTTGCCGAGCGCTGGCTTGCCGGGGTGCTCGCTGCGCCGCCCGGGGCGGATACGGCCGCGGTGGAGGCTGCGCGCAAGGCGCTTGCGCGCGTATTGCCCGGGCTTTTGGCGGCGGCGCTTTGGGTCGCCTGGTGGGGCGATCTTTTGCTTGCGCGGGCGTTTGCCGTGCGCTACGGCTTTTTCCGCGGAGATACGCGCAGCGTGCTTGCCTTTCGGCTTTCGCCGCCCTGGGGCGTGGGGCTTGCCGTGCTGTTGGTTCTTGCGGAAGCGCTTTCCGGGCCTGGGGCGTTTTGGAGCGCGAATGCGGCCTTTGCCGTGAGCGCGCCGATCACGGCCGAGGGCGTGCTCGTCGTGCACGCCTGGCTTGCAGCGCGCGGCATGCAGCTTGCGATCGCGTTCATGTATTTGATGCTCATGTTTTGGTCTGCAATCATTCCGCTGTTTCTGCTCGTCGGCGTGGCCGACTTGTGGGCTGACTTTCGCAAACTTGGGAGGTCTTGATGCGATTCGTGCAAGTGATCCTGCTTGAGCAGATTGAGGGGCTTGGCAAGGTGGGCGATGAGGTGCGCGTGCGCGCAGGCTATGCCCGCAACTTCTTGTTGCCGAAGAAAAAGGCGCTTTTGGCCACCGAGGCCAATCGCCGCGTCTTTGCGCGCAAGCGCGAGGAGTTGGAGCGCGCTCAGGCCGAGGCCAAGGCCCAGGCCCAAGAGCTTGCGCGCAAGCTGGAAGGGATTGATCTCGTCGTGCGGCGCGCCACTTCCGACGGCGAGCATCTTTATGGCTCCGTGAGCGTGGCGGACTTGGCGGAGCTTTTGCAGGCCGAAGGCTTTGCCATCAAGCGCACGCAGATCATCTTGGATGCGCCGATCAAGACCGTGGGCACGCACACTTTTCGCGTGCGCTTGCATCCCGAGGTCGTCGCTGAGCTTTCCGTGCGCGTAGAAAGCGAGCACCAGTGAGCCGTCCGCTTCGCCGCTCGGACGAGCCGGCGCTGCGCGAGCATCGCCCGCCGCAAGCGCTGGACGCCGAGCGCGCGGTGCTCGGGGCGGTGCTCTTGGATCCCGAGCGGGCGTTGGAAGCGATTGAAGGCGTGCTGGCGCCTGAGCACTTCTATGCCGAGGCGCATGCGCACATCTACCGCGCCGTGCTCGCGTTGCGCGAGCGCGGTCAGGCCATTGATGCGCTCACCGTGCAGGAGTGGCTTGCGCAGCATGGGCTTTTGGAGCGCGTGGGCGGCGAAGAGACGCTCGTGGAGCTGCTGAAAGTCGTCGCCACAACCGCCCATGTGCGCCACTATGCCGAGATCGTGCGCGATCGCGCCGTGCTGCGCGATCTTTTGCGCGCTTGCGCGGAGATCAGCCGCCGCGTGCATGAGGAGCCCGAGCGCGATGTGCATGAGCACTTGGATGCGGCGGAGAAAGACATTCTTTCCATCGCCGAGCATTATGACCACGGCCGCTTGCGTTTTTCCCCGCTCAAAGAGCTGATGGCCCAGGTCTATGACGATCTCGCCGAGCGCTACAAGGCGCGCAAGCCCGTGGTGGGCTTGCCCACAGGCTTTGCCGATTTGGATGAGATGACGAGCGGCTTGCAGCGCGGCGATCTCATCGTCATCGCGGGGCGCCCGAGCATGGGCAAAACCGCCTTTGCGATGAACCTCGCGGCGAATGTCGCCCTGCGCACCGAAGAGCGCGCGGTCGTGGCCGTCTTTTCGTTGGAGATGTCCGCGCAGCAGATCGCGCAGCGCTTGCTCGCTTCGGAAGCGCGCGTGGATATGAAGCTCATGCGCACGGGCCGCTTTTCGCGCGACGATTGGCAAAAGCTCGCGCTTGCCGTGAGCGCCTTGGGAGAAGCGCGCTTGTTCATAGACGATGCGCCGGATACAGGCGTGCTTGAGGTGCGCACGAAATGCAGGCGCTTGAAGCACGAGCAGGGCCGGCTGGATCTCGTGGTCATTGACTACTTGCAGCTTATGCGCGGGCGCGCCGATGCCGAGCGCCGCGAGCTGGAGATCTCGGAGATCACGCGCGGACTCAAGGGGCTTGCCAAGGAGCTGGATGTGCCCGTGGTCGCGCTTTCGCAGCTCAACCGTTCCGTGGAGCAGCGCGCGGACAAGCGCCCGATCATGGCCGACTTGCGCGAATCAGGCGCGATTGAGCAGGACGCCGATGTGATTATGTTTCTCTATCGCGAAGAGGTGTATCAGCCGAAGCCTGAGAACGAAAACCTGGCCGAGGTCATCATCGCCAAGCAGCGCAACGGCCCGACAGGCACGGTCAAGCTCACCTTTCTCAAGCATTGCACGCGCTTTGAGAACTACGCCGTCGGGTTTGACGCCTAGCCGTGCGCCCCGTGCGCGCACGCATTCTTCTTGGGGCCTTGCGGCGCAACTACGAAAGGCTTGTGCAGGCGTCGTCGCCCGCGCGCGTGTGCGCGGTCGTCAAGGCCAACGCCTATGGGCACGGCTTGGAGCACATCGTGCCTGCGCTTTGGCGCGCAGGCGCGCGCCTGTTTGCGACCACCGATTGCGAGGAGGGCCTGCGCGCGCTGCGGATTTTGGATGAAGCGGCGCAGGGCCAGGCGGACGCCGAAGTCGTCGTGCTCTCCGGGGCTTTGGACGACGAGGACGCCCAAGCGGCTGCGCATGAGCGACGCCTGGTGCCCGCCGTCTTTGACGAGGCGGGGCTTGCGCGGCTTGCGCGCGCAGGTTTCTCAGGCAAGGTCTGGATCAAGGCCGAAACCGGCATGCACCGCTTGGGCTGCGAAGATCCCGCCCAGCTTATTCAGCGCGCGCGCGCGCTGGGCATCACGCCTGCGGCCCTGTTTTCGCACATGGCCTGCGCGGGCACGCCTTGCCATCCGCATGCGCGCGCGCAAATCGCAGCCATGCAAGCATGGAAGGCGTTGGGGCTTGCGCGTTCGCTTGCCAACAGCGCGGCGATCGCCCTGTATCCGGAGGCGCGCATGGATGTCGTGCGCCCCGGGATTGCGCTTTATGGCGCGGAGCCGAGCACGCATGCGCGGCTGGATGTGATGCCCGTGATGCGCATGGAAGCGCAGGTGATTCAGGTGCGCGATCTGCGCCCAGGCGATGCCGTGTCTTACGATGCCAGCTTCGTCGCGCCCAAGCCCATGCGCGTGGGTGTGGTCGCTGCGGGCTATGCGGATGGCGTGCCGCGCGCGCTGTCCAACCGCGGCTGCGTGCTTTGGCAAGGCAAGCAGCTTGCGATCCTCGGGCGCGTGTGCATGGATTACACGATCATCAGCGCAAGCGAGGCGCCCGAGCTTCGCGCTGGGGATTGGGTGTGCTTTTGGGGGGATGAGGCCTTGCGGGCTGAGGAGGTTGCGCTTACCGCCGGCACGATCGCCTATGAGCTTTTCACGGGGGTCGGCGCGCGCGTAAGGAGGATCGCATGGGATTGATCGCGCTGTTCTTTTTCGGGCCGCTTGTGGAGCTCTATGTGCTCATCCGCGTGGGCGCGCAAATCGGCGCGTTTTCCACGATCCTGCTATGCGTGCTTACGGCCGTCATCGGCGGCATCATCGTTCGTTATCAGGGCCTGCAACTGCTTTGGCAAGCACGCGCGCAGCTTGCCGCCGGCATGCCGCCGATGGCCGCCACCTTGCACGGCGCGATGCTCGCGCTTGCGGGCGTGCTCCTCTTCGTGCCGGGATTCGTGAGCGACGCGCTGGGCTTTTTGCTGCTCATCCCGGCCGTGCGCCGCGCCATCATCGCGCGCTACTTTCCCGAAGCGCGCTGGACGGAGGAAGAAGGCCGCGTCGTGCGCGTGCGCTTTTTGGACGAGGAATGATCCCGCTTTACGACGACAACCCGACGAGCCGTCCGCCCGTCTTCACCGTGGGCATCATCGTGGCCTGTGTGCTTGCGTTCTTTTGGGAGCTTGCCGGCGGCCCGCACGCGATGCGCGCCAAGACCTTGGCCTTCGGTCTTGTGCCCGCCGTGCTCACGGGCCATGCGGAGCTGCTGCCGCATTTGGCGCTGGTGCCGGCTTGGGCGACGATTTTCACCTCCATGTTTTTGCACGGCGGTTGGATGCATCTGATCGGCAACATGCTTTACCTTTGGATTTTCGGCAACAATGTGGAAGACGCGATGGGCCATGCGCGGTTTTTGCTCTTTTATCTTCTGTGCGGCATCGCTGCGGCGGCTGCGCAAACCTTGCAGGATCCTGATTCCACGATCCCGATGATCGGCGCATCCGGCGCGATCTCGGGCGTGCTCGGCGCTTACTTCGTGCTCTATCCGCATGCGCGCGTGATCGTGCTTATTCCGCTGGGCTGGTTTACGCGCTTGGAGGCGCTTCCCGCCGCCATCGTGCTCGGATTTTGGTTCGTGTTTCAGATCATCAACGCGCTTTTGTCCGATCCCTCGCGCGGAGGCGTGGCGTTTCTTGCCCATATCGGCGGCTTCATCGCAGGGCTTGTGCTCGTGCGCGTGTTCGTGCCGCGGCGCTAGCGCGCGATGATCTCCGCGAGCGTGCGCAATAGCTCTTGCGCACGCACGGGCTTGAAGAGCAGGCGCGTGCGCGCATCTTCGGCAAAGCCTTGCGGCAACGCCCCGCGGTCGTGCCCCGTGAGGAAGATGATCGGCAGATTTTCGCGCTCGCGGCGCATGATCGCTGCGGCCTCAGGCCCCGTTCCCTCGGGCATCACGACATCCAGCACGGCCGCAGCCCAGCGCTTAGGATCGCGCGCAAAGGCGGCTGCGGCGGCCGAACCGCTTTCGCAGGCATGCACTTGATAGCCGTGCTCGCGCAGGATTTCAGCGAGCACCTCGCGCAGGGCAGGCTCGTCTTCGGCGACGAGCACCCACTCGCCTTGGCCTTCGGGCGCGGCCTCCGTTTCTTTTGCGCCGGCCTCAATGCCCGAGGGCGCTTCATCGGCGAGCGGCAAAAAGAGCCGCACGCGCGTGCCCTTGCCGGGCGTGGAGTGAAGCTCCACAAGCCCGCCGTGCCGCTGCATCGCGCCCAGCACCATCGCAAGCCCCAGCCCCGTGCCCTTGCCGACCTCTTTCGTCGTGAAGAAGGGATCAAACGCGCGCTTGCGCGTGTGCTCGTCCATGCCGCAGCCGTTGTCCACGACCTCTATGAGCGCCCATGCCTTGGCTTCGCGATCGGGATAGCGGCGGCGGAAGTCCTCGTCAGGCGCAAAGCGCGCAAGCCGCACACGCACTTGCGGCCGCGGCGTGTGCTCCAAGGCGTCGCGCGCGTTGCTGAGCAGGGCCGCAAGCACCTGCTTGATCTGGTTCGGCTCGCCGACGATGGGAAGCGAGGTGCTTTCTGTCTCCCAATGCAGGCGCACGCGCTCGGGCAAGATGGATTTCAAGCTACGCATGGCCTCTTTGAAAAACGGCACGAGATCAAAACGCCGCATGCGCACGGAGTCTTGACGCGCAAAGGTCATCATTTGCCGCACGAGTTCGGCGCCGCGCTCGGCCAGTCCCTGCACGCGCGCCAAGATCTCTTGTTCGTGCGCATCGGCAAGGCGGCGCGCAAGCAGGTAGAGATTGCCCGTGATGCCGGCGAGGATGTTGTTGAAGTCGTGCGCGATGCCCCCCACCAAGGTGGCGAGCGCTTCATTTTTCTGCACCTCGGCCAGGCGCTGCTGCAAGCGCTCCAGATCCGTCACATCCTGCTGGACGGCCACGAAGCGCACGATCTCGCCTGCCTCGTTCTTCACGGGCGCGATGGTTTCCAAGGCCGTGTAAAGCGTGCCGTCCTTGCGCCGATTGACGATGCGGCCTTCCCAAACTTGGCCCGTGCGGATTTGCTCCCACATGCGCGCGTAAAACTCCGCTGGCATCTTGCCGCTTTTGAGGATGCGCGGGGTTTGGCCGATGGCCTCTTGGGCCTCATAGCCCGTCATGCGCGCAAAGGCGGGGTTGACATAGACGATGGTTCCTTGCGCATCCGTGATCATGACCGCTTCGGCCATGTGCTCTAGGGCCTCGCGCGCTTCCACGAGCCGCCTTTGCAGGCGCGCAAGCTCGCGCGACATCTCGTCAAAGGCTTCACCGAGCTCGCCGATTTCGTCATGGCCGCGCACGCCGCTTTGCGCGCCGAAACGCCCTTGTGCCACGGCGCGCGCGGCATGGATGATGCGCCGAATGCGCCGCTCCACGCCGAAGTGCACGCCAACCCAGCCAAGCACCGCAAGCAGCACCATCCAGAACAGGAAATCTACGAGCGAGCGGCGCACGGCGAGCATCGCGCGCGTCTCGTCGTCGCCGAAATCGCGCAGCACCGCGAACACGCCGCGCGGTTTGGGGCCGAGCTGGGCCGCGGGGAAGCGCACGGGCACGGCGGCTGCGATGAGATGGGCGCCTTTTTGCGCCACATGCGGGTGCGCATGCACGCCCTCGCGCAGCACGGGCGCGGCGAAGGCGGAAAGCTCATCCAGCAAAGGATCGCGCTCGCCGTGCAGCCATCCCTGGCGTGTGGCGGCCATCAGCTTCCCATTGGGCGCGATGAGCACGGCCGCAAGCACGCCGGACTTCGTCGCCCAAAGCTGCACGATGCGGCGGATGCTGGAGCCGTGATCCTCTTCTAGTTGCTCCTCAATCTCGTTCGCGGTGCGAAAGGCCTCTTCGCGCAGGTCGGCCACAAGGTTTTCCACGAGCAGCTTCGTAAGCCCGCGGCTTAGCGCGCGTTCAAAAATCCCCGCCGCCACGGCCGCTGCGAAGAGAAACGCAAGCGGCGTGAGCACGCGCATCGGCAGCCACCACTTCACGGCGCGCTCCAAGCAAGCGCATCCAGCGCGTGCGGCGAAAGCGTGCCCGCAAGCAGCCCCTGCTTATGCAACACCTGCGCGATCTCGCGCGCGGTGCGCAAAATGGGCGGCGGGTGGCCGCCAAGCAACCGGCGATTGACCTCGGCATCGCCAAGGCGCAGGCCCAAAAAGGCCTTTTGCACCTTGAAGGCGGGCAGCCCAAGCCGATAGCGCATCTTGCGCGCGCTCGCTTCGGGATGCGTGTGCATCTCCTCAAGCGCGGCAAGCCAGGCCTTGCGCAGCGCAAGCAAGCGCGCTTGCTCGCGCTGTGCCACCTCGCGGCGCACGACGAGCACATCCACGATCTTTCCCGGGATTTGCCGCGAATCAAACACGACCTTGCCGCCCATGGCGACAAGGCGGCTTTTTACAGGCTCAAAGGTGATGAACACATCGGCGCGTTTTTTGCGCCAAAGCTCGGGCTGGCGGTCAATCTCGGCGTGCACGATGTGCACATCCTTCGGCCCAAGCCCGAAGCGGCGCAAAAACAGCGCGAGGTGCCAAGCGCCGAGCGCCGTGTCTTCCACGGCGATGCGCTTGCCTTTGAGGTCCTCGACGCCGGCAATCTTCGTGCGCGCGACGACGGCATCCGCCCCTGCGGAGACATCAAAGACGAGCACGATGGAAAGCGGCGTGCCCGCGGCGGCCACGCGCACGGCTTCATCCAGCGTGAGCATGCCGCCTTCCACCATGCCCATCGTAAGCGCATCCATAACCTCGGTGGCCGAGCCGAGCTCCACGAGCCGCACGCGCAAAGGCTCCAAAAGCCCCATGCGGCGCGCGAGATACAAAGGCTCATAGCCGGGCCAGACATTGCTTGCGATGCGCAAGGGCCGCGGCGGCGGCGAGGTGCAAGCCGCAAGCAGGGCGCAGACGGCAAGCCCCGCACACAGGCGTTTGCACCATGCAAGCGCTACCACGGCTTGAGCACGACGAGCAGCACGATGGCGACGAGCAAAAGGGTGGGTGCTTCGTTGTAAAGACGGAAGAAGCGCTCGCTTGGCACGGAACGCCTCTCGGCAAAGGCGCGCACATAGCGCCCGTCTTGCCAATGGAGAAACAGCAGCGCGCCCACGCAGAGCAGCTTGAGCCAGAACCAAACGCCCCCCTTCACGAAATCCCATTCCAGCCAAGCAAGAATCGCGCCAAGCGTGATCACGGCGAGCATCGCCGGCCGCATGATGTAGCGATACAGCCTTTGCTCCATCGTGCAGAGCAATGCGTGGCAAGGCCCCTCGCGGCGCGTGGCGTGATAGACGAAAAGCCGCGGTAGATAAAACAGGCCCGCGAACCAGGCCACGACGGCGACGATATGCAGGGCCTTGATGACGAGAAAGCTCATGCGGCGAGGCTAGGAACGGCGCGGGCACAAAAAAAGCCGCCTTGCGCGGCGGCCGCAAACTGGTCGGGGTGAGTGGATTCGAACCACCGGCCTCTGCCTCCCGAAGGCAGCGCTCTAACCAGGCTGAGCTACACCCCGATTTCGTGCGCGCATCGTAGCGGGCACACGCCGCAACGCAAGCAACAGGCGTGGAATCAGCGCTTTTGCGCGCGCATCGCGCGCAGCTTCACCTCCACCTCAAGCTGTGAGAGCAGTCCCATGATGGCGCCCGAGCGCGCGCGCAGACGCGGCAGAAGCGCCTCCGCCTTCTTGCGCTGCTCTTCCTTGATCTCAGGCTCGCGGCCGAGCAAGCGATCCAAAAGGCTCAAATCCGGCTCACCGAAGATGAGTTTGAAGATTTCCATGTAAATCCGATGCAGCTCGTCGTGCACGGCTTCAAGCTTTTGGAAAGCCTCAATGCCCTGCAGTTCTTGGCCTTCGCCGTAATACCACTTGCCAAACTCGCACTCGGTCGGAAGCACGGGGATTTGTTCTTTGGAGACGGGAAGCCCCTCCACGAGCGCTTCCGCGCGCGCAACCCACGCCTTGTGCGCCTTTTTCGCGTTGCGGATTTCTTGAATCGCACGCTGCCAATCCATTGGTTCACCCCCCTTTGCAGCGAAGCCTATATAGGGACTTGTCTGGGCGCATGCCAAGGCGTGCGTGCGCAAGCGCTGAAATCCCCTAGCCTTGGCGCATGCTGCAAGTGGATGTGCTCGTGATCGGGGCGGGCGCGGCGGGGCTTTGGGCCGCGCGCAAGCTTGCAGAAGCGGGCATCGGCAAGGTGGCGCTCGTCGCCAAGGGGCCGATGGAAGCCACGAGCACCTGGCACGCCCAGGGCGGCATCGCGGCCGCGCTTGCCGATGATGATTCCATTGAGCGCCATGTGCAGGACACCTTGCGCACGGGCGCGGGGCTGTGCCGCGAGCATGTCGTGCGCGCGATCATCGCGCGCGGGCGCGCGATCGTGGAGGAGTTGCTCGCGCTTGGCACGCCCTTGGATCGCGAAGCGGGGCGGCTGCATCTCACACGCGAAGGCGGGCATTCGCGGCGGCGCATCGCGCATGCCAAGGACGCCACAGGCCGCGCGATTGCAGAAGCGCTTGCGCGCGCGCTGACACCCCATCCCGAGGTGCTGCGCTTGCAAGGCTGGACGGCCATTGACCTCATCACGCGCAAAAGGCTCGGGCACACGGGCGAGGATCGTTGCCTGGGCGCCTATTTTCTGGATGCGCAAGGGAAGGTGCAGGCTGTGGCCGCGCGCTGGGTGATCCTTGCAACGGGCGGCGCCAGCCGCGCGTTTTTGATCACGACGAATCCGCATGTGGCCTCAGGCGACGGCATCGCGATGGCCTGGCGCGCCTTTGCGCCGATTGCGAACATGGAGTTCGTGCAGTTTCATCCCACCTGCCTGCACCATCCGGCAGGATCGCACTTTCTGCTCACCGAGGCGCTGCGCGGCGAGGGCGCGATCCTCGTGGATGCCCAAGGCCGCCGCTTCATGCCGGATTATCATCCCGATGCCGAGCTTGCGCCGCGCGATGTGGTCGCGCGCGCGATTG